>JBBDQS010000008.1 GCA_040905805.1 Egibacteraceae bacterium
GGGGGGGGGGGGGGGGGGGGGGGGGGGGGGGGGGGGGGGGGGGGGGGGGTCGGGGTCTGGCTGCGTGGAGGCCACCACGATCCGGTCGACCAGCGCGCCGGCGTCCAGCGTGTCCGCGGCCCCGCGGGCGGCCTCGTCGCTGTCCTGCTCTGCCATGACCAGCAGCCCGCCCAGACGGGCCACGCCCGCACCCATCACGGCCGCGTGCATCGGGTCGCTGGCGGTGTACACGATGTTGACCGGCAGACCGCGCGCCGCTGACTCGTCGGCCACAGCCTGGGAGGTGGCCAGCAGGTCCGCGCCGTCCAACCGCTGAGCGTCGGGCAGCCCGTCGGCCACCGGCGCGCTGACCGCGCCAGTGCCGCCGATGACCACCGTGGCGTCGATGTCGAGCTCGTCAAGCGCCGTCTGGGTGGCTGCCGGCACCGCGCCGGCGTCAACGAACAGCACCGGCAGGTGCAACGCCGCCGCCATCGCCGACGCCGTCGCGGCCTCGTCACTGTCAGGGTTGGCGACGACCGCGGCGTCGAACGCGGGCTGACCGGCATCCTTGGCCTCGTCGGAGCGCGCGTCCATCAACCCCGCGATCGCCGCCGCCGTGGCGGCCGGGCTCCCGGCGTCGACCCGCTCGATCTCGTCAGCCGGCACCCCGGCAGCCTCCAGGTCGCTGATCACCTGGGCCGACAGCGACGACGTGTCACCCACCACGTAGGCGCCCTCGGCCTGCATCCGGGCGACCTCGTCAGCCACCTCCTCAGGCAGACCCGCCGCCGACGAGGCCAGCACCGGACCCCAGAACGCCCGTGCCAGCACTCCCCCGGCCAACGCCCCGGCCACGTCCTCGTCGTTCACAATCACCACCCGGGTCCTCGCCTCCGGGCCGACCTGCTCCACCCCGCCCGGATACGCCAGCTGTGACTGCGCCACCGACACCGCCGTCGCGTCCCCACCCACCGGCGTGAGATGGCTGACCGGCACCGCCCCGTCGGCATTCAACGCCATCCGCGCCAGGTAGATGTCCTGCGTGTCGGTGTGGAAGTTGCCCTCACGCCCGTCCGCCCACGCGAACAACAGCTCGTCGCTGCTGAGCTGCGCCATGGTGGGCCCGTACCAGATGTAGGTGCCCACACGACGGTCCAGGCCCACGTCGAGGTTGAGCGTCCGGTCGCTCACCCGCCGGTTGACCGAGAACGACTCGCCACCATCGGTCGAGTAGGCGTAGTAGGTGTCGCCCATCCCCCGCGGCGCCGGCAACGGCAACCCCACGAACGCGTGGCGGCGGTCGTGCCACACCACGTCCACCCGGCCGTCGTCGGCGACGTGGACCTCGGGCGCGCGCTGCACGGTGCCCGGACCATCGTCGTCGTTCACCCGCAGGGGCGCCGACCAGCTCGCGCCCCCGTCGGTGGAGCGCTGCAGGACGACGTCGAAGTCACCGTCCTCGAGCCTGGTGTACGTCAGGTAGAGGGTGCCGGTCCCGGCAGGATCGGCCGGGTCGATGGCCAGCTTCGGGTGGCCGCCTCCCCCGCTGATGGGGCCGGTCTCCACACGCGTCCAGGTCTCACCGTCATCGGTCGAGCTCGCCACCACCATGTCGTTCGGGTCCAGCTCCGTCACGGGGTCGCGGTTGCGCCAGGCGACGTACAGCGTGCCGTCGGGGCCGATCACCGGCTGCGAGGGCTCGCGAGCGGACTCGTCGGGGCCGCTGGCGATGACCGGCTCGTTCCAGGTCTGGCCACCGTCGTCCGACACCGCGGTGATGATCCGGCGTGCGCCTCCGCCGCCCTGGCAACCTCCCGACTCGACGAAGCACACCCATCCGGAGACCACGACCCGGTCACCCTCCCCGTCGGGCGACACGGCCAGCTGCGGACGGATGAAGAAGGGCTGGGGGTCGGGCCCGCCGGGGACGGCGACCACGCCCGGCGCGAAGGTCTGGCCCCCGTCGGTGGAGCGAGCGACGAGGATGTCGTCGCCCTCCCCGGCGATGATGCCGCTCTCCGGCCGTTGGAACTCCCCGCGGTGGGACGAGAAGGTCGTGTACACGGTGTCACCGGAGCCGAATGCCACGCTCTCGTTGACCTGGGCGTACCCGCCCGAGTCGAAGTTGTGGGTGCACACCGGGGTCGGGAAGCCGGCTGGCCCCGTGAGCTCGTCCGTCTCCCACGTCGCGCCGCCGTCGAAGCTGACGTGGTGCTCACAGGTCGCGTTGATGAAGTCCTTGTCGACCACGACGATGTGGTCGGGATCGTCGGGGTTGACCGCCATGCCCGGGATATCCCGCCCTCGGGCGGGGCGCGGGTCGTCGCCCATGCGGGCGTTCTCCGCGGTGCGCAGCGGTCCGGGGTCGGCCGGGTCCTGTGCCACGGCGCCGGGCACCGCCACGATCAGGCTGGCCAACAACGCCAGCGCCACGGTCGCCGTCAGGGCCCTGCTGGAGGTTTCCTCGCGCATGGAGCGACTCCTCTAGGTGTCTACCAGGTGTCTACGAATCGCCGTGTGCACTGCTCGCCGCCAGATCGCCGCCCCGAAAAGCCGTCCCGCACCCCGACCACGGGCACCGGTGGCCGACCTCACCCGAGGTCGGCCGTGCTGTCCTGCGTTTGCCATGCCCCCGTGATCGGACGTGACGTCCCTACTGCGCCATCGCCGATCGCAGCCCGCTCAATCGCCGCCCGAGGACCGCGACCAATCCGAGACTCGCCAGCACCACGATCGAGAGCGCCACCGCACCCGAGTCGAGCGCGCTCACCGCAGTGGACCCGACCGCGGGCACCGCGGTGCGGCCCGTGTCGACGACGCCGACCGGGGAGCGGGAGGCCGCGGTGGCGTCCGTCGCTGCGTGTTCAGCCGCAGCGAAGCGCTCCCAGCCCGTGGGTGCCGCCGGCTGCGGGCTCGTGCCGGCGACGCCGGCCGTGCCCTGCGCGGACTCGACGGGGGACGTGGCCGCAGCCGCGGTGCGCTCCGCCGCAGCGAAGCGCTCCCGCGCGGTCGCCGCGGACCCCGCCAGCGGCTCCTGACCGCTCACCGCTTGGCGCTCAGGCGTGCCAACCGCAGGCGGGGCGGCAGCCGCCGCGGCCCGCTCCGCCGCCGCAGGGGCGGGCTGTGCTGGGACACCGCCCGTGTCTGCGACCCCCGGCTGCGTGGGGACACCGGCCGCCGCGTCAGCGACCGCCGGCTGACCTGCGGTCGCCGGCTCGGCAGCCGAGGTCCCGGCACCGGTGGCCGACGACGGCGCCGGCTGGCTCGGCTCCCCGGCCGGGGCCGCAACCCCGGTCGAGCCACCTGCTGCATCCGCCGGTGCTGCCGACTGCGGGCTCACCTCCGCAGGTGCGCCGGACGGCTCGGACGAAGCAGCCGGCGCCAGCTGGCCTTGGGAGGCGGCGGCCACGACCTCGAAGGACTGGCGGCCCGGCGTGCCGTACACCGGGGTCTCGGTCTCCTCACCGGTCTCGGGATCAGTCGTCGACTGCGTCGCAACGATCACGTAATGCCCGGGTTCGACGTCAGGCACGGTGAAGTCAAACGCCACCGTGCCGTCCTCGCTCGCCTGGCCTGACCACAGCACCGCGCCGTCACGCCGGTCCCACCGCACCCGCACGTCGCCCCCCGGCGACTGGCCGTGCGACGAGCGGAACCCCTTGCCGGTCCCCTCCATCACGGAACCCGGCGTCCCTGCCGACGATGCGAACTCCAACGTGGCGAACGCCGTGCACGCATACGCCGCCGCACCGGCCATCACCACCGCCGCGGCAACCCCCACCACAAGCAGCAATCCCCGACGCACAACCGCTTCGCCCACGGCGCTCCCCTCCCACACTGCTCTGTTGTTGTGGCCTGCAGACGTGTTGTGACCTGCAGTTCGTGAGGGCGCACCGCGACCCGGTCCGCTCCTTCACAAGTCGTCAGCCTAGACCGGCGGCGGATCCTCGCAATACGTGCGTTTAGCACATAGGGGCGGGCACGCGGTGGACGACGCCCTCCACGACTGACCGGCGTGCCCTCGTCCGTTCGGGGAGGCCTTCGGCGGCGAGCCCGGTCAGATTCAGAACAGGCGCAGCTCGTTCGACGCCCGGCCGCGCAGGGCGTCGTAGTCGACCTCGATCCAGCTGATGCCCCGCGCCTCGGCGAGTACGCGCGCTTGCGGCTTGATCTGCTGGGCGGCGAACACCCCCCGGACGGGGCGCAGCAGGGGGTCGCGCTCGAGGCGCTCGAGGTAGCGGACCAGCTGCTCGACGCCGTCGATCTCCCCGCGGCGCTTGATCTCTACCGCCACGGCGCCCCCGTCGGCGTCCCGGCAGAGCAGGTCCACCGGCCCGAGGTCCGTCGGGTACTCGCGACGCAGCAGGGTGAGGCCGTCCCCGAGGGCGTCCGGGTGGGCGGCGAGCAGCTCCTGCAGGTGCGCCTCGACGCCGTCCTTGGTCAGGCCCGGGTCCTCGCCCAGCTCGTAGGTGACGTCGCCCAGGACCTCCTCCAGCGCGATCGTCAGCGTCTCGCCCTTGGGGCTCGTCACCGTCCACACCCCCTCCTGCTCGACGAGGGTGTTGGGGGCGTTCATCCAGTTCAGCGGCTTGTAGGCCCCGCCGTCGGCGTGCACCGCCACGCAGCCGTCGGCCTTGACCATGATCAGCCTGACGGCCGCCGGCAGGTGCGCACTCAGGCGGCCGGCGTAGTCCACCGAGCAGCGGGCGATGACCAGGCGCATGATCACCGAGGCTACCGGAGGCCATCGGCACCCGACCATGAAGGTGTGTGGTCTGACGCACCGCCACGGTGCGCCAGACCCCGCACCTGCCGTCGCGGGATCGACTCATCCACAGGCAAGGTCTGGGCTCTGGACCGCGGCTGCGTGCGGTCGTCCACTGGGTGGATGAGCAACTCGCCGCGCACCCGCCTGAACGCCGTCATCGCCGACCAGCACCACCACTTCGCCACCGCGCAGGCCGCCGCCTGCGGGGTCAGCGCGCGCGTGGTCGCCCGCATGCACCGCACCGGCGAGACGACGCGCGTGCACCGGGGCGTGTACCGCATGGCGAGCGCCCCGGTGACCTGGCGGGGGCGACTGATGGCGGCCCTCTTGGCGGCGGCCCCACCGATCACCGCGCCCCGGGTCGTCGGTCCCCAGGACGCAGCGGTCGCCTCGCACGGGTGGGCCGCCAAGCTGCACGGCATCGAGCGCATCGACACCCCCGAGTCTCCAGAGGTGACCGTCGCGGTGCCCCACGCCCTGGCGATCCCGGAGGTCCGCGTGCACCGGACCCGCCGGTTGGAACGCTGCGACATCACGACGGTCGACGGCATCCCGGTCACCAGCGGTGCACGCATGGCCGTGGATCTCGCCGCGGGCCTCGACGAGGCGAACGTGATGGCCCTCGCTGACGATCTCATCTGCCTGCGCGCCACGACCCGGCCGTGGCTGCACACGCGCGCGACGGCGCTGTGCGCCGGGCGTCGCCACGCCGACGTGCTCGTGCGGATCACCGCACCCGAGGCCGAAGGCGAGTTCTGGTCGTGGCTCGAGCGCACCTTCGACCAGACGGTGGTCCGGGCCTTCGACCTCCCGCCACCCGCCTACAACGTGCCCCTGCACGACCGTCGGGGCCGCATCGGCATCGCCGACGCCTGCTGGGAGGGTGCCGTCACGGTAGTCGTCGAGCTCGACGGACTGCGCTTCCACCAGCTGACCGGCCAGCGCGGCAACGACCAGCGCAAGCACAACCGCTACGCCACCGCCGGGTACGTCCCGCTGCGCTTCGGCTATCGCGACGTGGTCCGCGAGCCCGATCACGTCGCCGCTGTCATCGCCGAGGCCCTCGCCGGCGGCGGC
This sequence comes from Egibacteraceae bacterium, assembly GCA_040905805.1. NCBI lineage: Bacteria > Bacillati > Actinomycetota > Nitriliruptoria > Egibacterales > Egibacteraceae > Egibacteraceae bacterium. Next base: position 5,828 of record JBBDQS010000008.1, read on the forward strand.
CTGCAGACGGCGTCGGCCGGGCGCTGAGGGGTCCAGGGCACCGCTACGGTGCGCTCGACCCCTCACCCACGGCTGTGGGCCGGGCGTCCCTTGGTGTGCCCCCGTCGGGCTCGACGACCGCCGGGTCGCCGACGGCGACCACACCGGGTTCCAGCACGGTGGCGTACCAGCGGCTCCAGCCCGGGTGGCGGTCGTGGGACATGCGCATGAAGTCGCCGTCGACGAACCAGCGGGCGTTCTTCGCGCACGGGGTCGCCGGGAGGGACAGCTCGGCGAGCACGCCGCCGACGCGAAGCCGGGTGCCCGACCGCAGCGCCGCCCAGTCCAGGCCCGACAGGGCGAGGTTCTCGCCGGCGTTGCCCGCGGCGATGGGGTGGCCCTCGGCGTGCAGCTCCGCGATGACCTCCGCCGACCACAGGCACAGCGCCTGCCAGAGGCGACCGTGGAAGCGTCGGTCAGCCTGCCGATCGCCCTCGACGCCGTCGAGTCCGACCGCCGCCGCGGCCACCGGCAGCTTGGGCACCCCACCGCCCGAACGGTGGATGCCCGCCACCGCCCCCGCCGTCCGGACGGGGCCGACACCGAGGCGCACGAGCGTCCGGCCCGCCGCGCTGAGGTCCGCCAACGCGGCCTGCACGACTGCCAGCACGCCGTCGGGGTCGGCGCCACGCGCGTCGAGCAGCCGGGTGATGCTGGCCTCACGGATCGCGGCGACCGACGGCTCGCCCGGCGCCGGCGGGGACTCGACCAGATCCTGCGCGACCCCCTCGGTCAGCTGGTCCCACCAGGCGTCGAGCACCTGGAGGGTTCCGGCTACGTCGCTGCGCGTCCACTGGCTGCCCATGTACCCAGTCTCGCCCCGGCAGGCCCCCCTCGCCAGACCAGCGCGGCGGCGCCCTACCGTGTCGGGCCCCGGACACAGTGAAGGGCCCGGCGCTCTTGTCGCACCGGGCCCGCTGTCGGGTCTTGGCTCCACCCACCGGTCCCACCGGCTCTTGTCGCCGGCTGGTCCCGTCGTGGCGGGGAAGCCCTGTCGCAGATTCTACCCCGTCGGAGCCGTCTTTACGACCCCTGGCCTTCGTTGCCCGGCGAGCCCGCGAGCTCCACCGGCGGGGAGTCGGGCGGGGCGTCGACGGCGCGGAAGACGATCTCGTCGTTCTCCACGTCGGCGACGATCAGCTGGCCAGCGCTGAACTCGGCGTGCAGGATCTTCTCGCTCATCGCGTCTTCGATGTAGCGCTGGATCGTGCGGCGCAGGGGCCGGGCGCCGAGCGCGGCGTCGTAGCCCTTCTCCGACAGCCAGAGCTTCGCGTCCTCGGTGAGCTCGAGGTCGAGATCCTTGGAGCGCAGCTGGCCCTTCACCCGCTTCATCATGAGGTCCACGATCGACTTGACCTGCTCGCGGGTGAGCTGGTGGAAGACGATGACCTCGTCGATGCGGTTCAGGAACTCGGGGCGGAAGTGGCGCTTGAGCTCCTCGTCCACCTGCTGCTTCATGCGCGAGTAGGTGTCGGACTCCTCGTTGGCCGCCGCGAACCCGAGTGCCTGGGCGCCGAGGTTCCGCGTGCCGAGGTTGGAGGTCATGATCAGCACGGTGTTCTTGAAGTCGACTTCCTTGCCGTGCGCGTCGGTGAGCCGGCCGTCCTCCAGGATCTGCAGCAGCGCGTTGAAGACGTCGGGGTGGGCCTTCTCGACCTCGTCGAACAGCACCACGCTGAACGGCTTGCGGCGCACCGCCTCGGTGAGCTGGCCGCCCTCCTCGTACCCGACGTAGCCGGGCGGGGACCCGATCAGCCGGGACACGGTGTGCTTCTCCATGTACTCGGACATGTCGAGGTGCACCAGCGAGTCCTCGTCGCCGAACAGGAACTCGGCGAGCGTCTTGGCCAGCTCGGTCTTGCCGACGCCGGAGGGCCCGAGGAAGATGAACGAGCCGGACGGGCGCTTGGGGTCCTTCAGGCCGGCGCGGGTGCGCCGGATGGACTTGGACACGCCCGCGATGGCCTCTTCCTGACCGACGACGCGCTTGTGCAGCTCGGACTCCATGCGCAGGAGCTTGGCGGTCTCCTCCTCGGTGAGCTTGAACACCGGGATACCGGTCCAGTTCGACAGCACCTCGGCGATGTCCTCCTCATCGAGGGTCAGCACCGTGTCCATGCCGTCGGACTTCCACTCCCGCTCGCGGTTGGTCTTGCGCTCCAGGATCTTCTTCTCCTGGTCGCGCAGGGCCGCCGCCTTCTCGAAGTCCTGCTCGTCGATCGCGGACTCCTTCTGCTTGCGCACCCGCTGGGCGTCCTCCTCGAGGTGCTGCAAGTCGGGGGGCGCGGTCAGGCGGCGGATGCGCAGGCGCGAGCCGGCCTCGTCGATCAGGTCGATCGCCTTGTCGGGCAGGAAGCGGTCGGAGATGTAGCGGTCGGCGAGGTTGCCGGCGGCGACCAGGGCGTCGTCGGTGATGGTCACCCGGTGGTGGGCCTCGTAGCGGTCGCGCAGACCTTTGAGGATCTCGATGGTGTGCGCGACGCTCGGCTCGTCGACCGTGATCGGCTGGAAGCGGCGCTCCAGGGCGGCGTCCTTCTCCAGGTGCTTGCGGTACTCGTCGATGGTGGTGGCGCCGATGGTCTGCAGCTCGCCGCGGGCCAGCATGGGTTTGAGGATGCTGGCGGCGTCGATCGCGCCCTCGGCGGCACCCGCCCCGACGAGCGTGTGCAGCTCGTCGATGAACAGGATGATGTCGCCGCGGGTGGTGATCTCCTTCAGGACCTTCTTCAGGCGCTCCTCGAAGTCACCGCGGTAGCGGCTGCCGGCCACCAGTGCGCCGAGGTCGAGGGTGTAGAGCTGCTTGTCCTTGAGCGTCTCGGGCACGTTGCCGGCGGTGATCATCTGGGCCAGGCCCTCGACGATCGCGGTCTTGCCGACGCCGGGCTCGCCGATCAGCACCGGGTTGTTCTTGGTGCGCCGGGACAGGACCTGCATGACCCGCTCGCCCTCGCGCTGGCGACCGATGACCGGGTCGAGCTTGCCCTCCCGGGCGTACTGGGTGAGGTTGCGGCCGAACTGGTCGAGGACCGGGGAGCCCTTGGGGTCGTCCGCGGAGCCGCCCGAGACACCCGCCTTCTGGGGGCCGCCCTGACCGGGCTCGCCACCGGCGTAGCCACTCAGCAGCTGGATGACCTGGGTGCGCACCCGCGACAGGTCCGCGCCGAGCTTCTGCAACACCTGGGCGGCCACACCCTCGCCCTCGCGGATCAACCCGAGCAGGATGTGCTCGGTGCCGATGTAGTTGTGGTTGAGCATGCGGGCTTCTTCTTGGGCGAGCACCACCACTCGCCGGGCCCGGTCGGTAAATCGCTCGAACATCTCACTGCCCCCTCGTCGGGTGCGCCTACCGCAACTCTAGCATCGACCGATGCTGCGGCTGCCTGAATCAGTCTTGCGGACTCCGGCAAACGTGCGGCGTCGACGAACCAATGTCGCCAGGGATGGGGACTGCCGCGCGAATCGCGTACCGCAGAGCAAGGATAGCCTGCCCACCGGTGGCCGACAGGACCCGCCCGACCACTGCAGGCCCGCTGCCTGCGGTCAGACCCCGGGGCGCGGCGCCGGGCTGTGCTCGCGCGCTACGGCTCGCCGTCGATGGAGCGCGTCAGCGCGTTCAGGAGCCGGCCGACCTCGACCTCCAGCCGTGCGCCCAGGGCGTTGGTCTCCGCCCTGTCCAGGGTCAGCAGGCAGCCGAGCAGCAGGTGCGCGGGGCGCACGAGCCCCCTGCCGTCGCCGGACACCCGCAGCGCCTCGACGCAGGCGTCGCGGGCCGGCACCGACAGCGACAGCGGTGGGGGCTCGCTCCCATCGGCGTCCGCCGGCGCGGCATCGCCCGGCGCGGTCCCACCGGCCACCTCCAGGGCGGCGGCGACCTGCGCGTCGCCCACCCGCAGGACACCCATGATGAGGTCGTCCACCTCGATCGCTGTGTGCTCCTCGACCGCAGCCGCCGCCCGGGCCAGGCCCAGGGCGCGCCATGTGGTGTCCGATCCGCTGGCCAGGACCCTCCAACCGGCGGCCTGCAGGGCCTGCCGACCACTGGGCACGGGGGCGTCCTCGGCGGGGTCGACGCCGGCCGGCGAGGCACCGGTGTAGCCACTCAGGGTGGTCACGACCTCGGTGCGCACCTTCGGGGGGTCCGCGCCCAGCGTGGCCAGCACCTGCGCGGCCACGCCCTCGCCCTCGCGGGTCAGGCCCAGCAGGAGGTGCTCGGTGCCGATGTAGTCGTGGCCCAGGTTGGTGGCCTCGCGCAGCGACTGCTCCAGCGTCTTCTTGGCCCGCGGGCTGAAGGGGCGGTGCTCCGGCATGGGGCCGTCGCCCCGACCCACCGTCTCGTCGACGTGCTCGCGGACGGCCTCCAGGGAGATGCCGAGGGACTCGAGCGCCATCGCCGCCACACCCTCGCCCTCGTGGAGGATCCCGAGCAGCAGGTGCTCGGTGCCGATGTAGTCGTGGGTGAACATGCGGGCTTCGTCCTCAGCGAAGACCAGCACCCGCCGGGCTCGGTCGGTGAACCGCTCGAACATGACTACGCTCCGTTCCCGGGTGCGGGGCTCATGGCGCCGATGGGTCAGACCCCGGGCTCGCCGGACTCCCCGGGGAGCCGACCGCGTGGCGCAGCAGCGCCGGGCGCAGGGCGACGTCCTCGGCCCCGAGTCGCTCGGCGACGGCGGCCGCGCGCACCGGACCCAGCACCTCGAGCGCGGCGAGCAGCAGGTGCACCGGCCGGATGCCGGCGCCCTCCTCGGGGACCAGGCGCGCCGCCATGCTGCAGACGCGCCGGGCCTCACCGGACAGCGTCACCACGGCATCGCCACCGGACACGCCCTCCCGGTACCCGGGGACCAGGCGGCCAGGCGAGGGATTCTCGGCGCCGGCCTCGGCCAGCGCCGCGCCGACCTCGGGGTCGCCCACGGCCAGCACACCGACCACCAGGTCGATGCGGGCGATCTCGCCCCGCAGGGTGTCACCCGCGTGGCGGCGGGCCGCGGCCACCGCCCGCAAGGTGGCCGTCCCCGCCCAGGCCAGGAACTCCCAGCCTCCCGGGTCGCTCTCGTGGACGGTGTCGCGCTCGGCGCGGGCCCGCGCCCGGGCCCGCTCGACCCGTTCGCTCATCGGGTCCAGGCCGCCCCAGGAGCGCAGGCCCGAGGCCGGGGCCTCCTCGCCCGCCACGGCGACGGCCCGCTCCCGCACCGCGCCGAGGTCCACGCCCAGCGCCTGCAGGGCCCCGCAGGCGCGGCTGTCCTCGTCGCGCAGGAGGCCGAGCAGCAGGTGCTCGGTCCCGATGTGCTCGTGGCCGAGCCCCTGGGCCTCCCGGAAGGCCCCCTCGAGGGCGTGCTTGGCCGGGGTGGTGAAGGGGATGTGGCCGGCCGGCGGGTCCTCGCCGCGCCCGAGCATCTCCTCGATGTGGCTGCGGACGGCCTCCAGCGAGGTGAACGACACCAGCGCCTGGGACGCCGCACGCTCGCCGTCCACCAGCAGGCCCAGCAGCAGGTGCTCGGGCCCGATCGCGTCGTGGGCGAGCAGGCGCGCCTCCTCCTGGGCCTTGACGACGACCAGCCGGGCTGCGTCGGTGAACCGCTCGAACATGACACCTCCTCGTGGGGGGCGATCCTCGCACATGGGCGGGGGGCCGGCGGCCTACTCGGGTCTCAGGGTCGGGAACAGGATCACGTCGCGGATGGTCTGCACGTCGGCCAGGAGCATGACCAGGCGGTCGACCCCGACGCCGAGCCCGCCCATTGGGGGCATCCCGTACTCCATGGCCCGCAGGTAGTCCTCGTCGATGCCCATCGCCTCGAGGTCCCCCGCGTCCCTCGCGCGGGCCTGCGCCTGCAGACGGGCGCGCTGGTCGTCGGGGTCGGTGAGCTCGCTGAACGCGTTGGCCAGCTCCCGACCGGCGACGATCAGCTCGAAGCGCTCGGTCACCGCCTCGTCGTTGCGGTGGCGGCGCGCCAGCGGGGAGACCTCGACGGGGTAGTCGATGACGAAGGTGGGGTCCCACAGCGTGTGCTCGACGAGCTTCTCGTACAACTCCAGCACGAGCTTGCCCGGGCCCCAGGCGCGCTCGGTCGGCACACCGTGGCCGGCGCACAGCGCCCGCAGGTCCTCGAGCGGCGTGTCGTAGGCGAGGTCGTCGCGCCCGGTGGCCGCGCGCACCAGGTCGAGCAGCGTGCGCCGCGGCCAGTCCCCCGCGAGGTCGATCGCCCGCCCGTCGTAGGAGAGCTGCTCGGCCCCGACCGCCTCGCGGGCCGCGCGTTGCAGCAGCGCCTGCGTGAGGTCCATGATCGCGTGGTAGTCGGCGTAGGCCTCGTAGGACTCGAGGATCGTGAACTCGGGGTTGTGACGGGTGGACAGCCCCTCGTTGCGAAAGACCCGCCCGATCTCGTACACCCGCGCCATCCCGCCCACGACCAGGCGCTTGAGGTACAGCTCCGGGGCGACCCGCAGGTACAGGTCGAGGTCGAGCGCCTCGTGGTGGGTCACGAACGGCCGTGCGGTCGCCCCGCCGGGGATCGGCTGCAGGATCGGGGTCTCGACCTCGGTGTAGCCGCGCTCGTCGAGCTCGGCGCGCAGCGCCCGAACCACCGCCGAGCGGGCCGCGAACACGCGCCGGGCCTCGGCGTTGACGGCGAGGTCGACGTAGCGCTGGCGGAAGCGCGCCTCGGTGTCGGTCACCCCGTGCCACTTGTCGGGCAGGGGGCGCAACGCCTTGCCGAGCAGCGTCAGCTCGTCGGCCTTGACCGACAGCTCCCCGCGCTTGGTGGTGATCACCTGGCCGGTGGCGGCCAGCCAGTCACCGACGTCGAGCTGGTCGACGAAGGCCATGCCGTCGGTGCCGAGGGTGGACAGCTCGGCCATGACCTGCAGCTCGGCGTCGCCCTCGCGCAGCACCAGGAACGCGAGCTTGCCGTGGCCGCGGCGCAAGACCAGGCGGCCCGCCACAGCGACCGTCTCGCCGGTCTCCTGCGCCGGCTCGAGCCGGCCGTCGAAGCGGTCCCGGACGCCGGCCAGCGAGTCGGTGACCACCACGCCCACGGGATAGGGGTCGACACCCTGCGCTCGCAGCCGCTCGAGGGTGGCGTGGCGGTCGGCGATCAGGTCGTCGAGGCGGGTCTCGCGGTCGTCGGTCATGGCTGCGCAGGCTAGCGCCAACAAAAGGATCTCCATCCAGGGGGTGCACCACCCCCGTGGTTGATGAACCGCCAGTCGACCTGCGGACCCGACCGACGTGCGGACGGGAGATCGCTCCGCCGACGTCTGGCCCGAACCCAACGGCAGCGCCCTACGCGCTGCGGCGCTCCACCGACGTTCGAGTCATCCGCGGCACGTGCTCAGCCTGTCGGGCACTCGCGTGCTGCGGACACCTCGTAGTCGGGCACGGGCCGTGCCGCTGCTTCCTCGGGGGTTGTCGCCGCCCCGTTCTCCTCGATGTCGGCGATCAACCAGTCCATCTCATCGATCTCGCGGCGCTGGGCCTCGCTGATCGCGACGGCCAACTCACACACGCGAACGTCGAGCAGTTCGGACCGTTCTGATCGCGTGATGGCCAACGAGTGGTGCGGGACCATGCCACGCATGAACGCGGTGTCCTGCACGGTCACCTGGCTACGGTCGAGCACCGCGCCGACGGCGAACAGCAGCAGGCTGGCGACCACGATGGCGATGTTCGCCTTCGTGTTCCTGTACATGTTGAGCATCCAGGCGAGCATGACCAGGCCCATGGTCCCGCCCATGGTGATCGCCATGAAGACGCGGCTCTGGCTGAACCGGACGTGGCTGATCTCCCAGGAGGCCACGAACATGACGAAGTACATCACGACCATGGCCGTGAGGATCATCGCCCCGAACCGCAGGTACATGCCTGCACCATGAGAGCCGTGTCGACCGTTGCCTTGCTGTTCGTTGGAGTCCTCGTGCTTCTGGATTGCCATGTCGCCCCTTCCAGGAATGGACGTTTCGGTGTCCGGTCCGCGGCGTTGCGTCGTCGCTGTGCAGCAGCCGGACGCGCACGACGGCGCGCCTGGCACCGATCACGTGAGGAGGACCACGCGTTCGGCGACCGGGTTCGGGGACGGTCTGGCTCCCCGGTCCCGGTCAGCGGGTATCAGGTGGGATCCCACTCGTCGAGCTGACCGTTAGCGTGACGGTGGTTCTGCGTCGAACTCGCGGTAGTGGCGGGCGAGGTGGTCGTAGACGGCCGCGATCTCGTCCTCGGGCAGGTCGACACCGCCGCGTCCGCCGGTGATCACGTTCATGGCCGCGGCGACCCCGGACCAGACGACCTTGAGCTCCCCATCGACCAGCGCGTGGTGGGGCAGCTTGTAGGCGGTCTTGAGCTGGGGCGGGTCGTGTTCGTCGGCTGACTCGTCGTACCAGGCATGCGCGTTGGCGACGGCGTCCCAGCCGCCGTGCCCGATGATCCGGTCGAGCTCGTCGGTGCCGCTCCAGTCCCAGGCGCGGTCGCGGGGAGCGGTCGGGCTGGCGTGTAGTTCGGGTACCGCCATGATGGGGTTCCTCCACTATCGATCCTCTGTCGGGCCACGTTCGAGCCTGCCCGCCCGGGTTCCGGCTGAAGCGTGGGTTCGGCCTCGTCGCACGGCCGGGGGCTCGGCTGTCAAGGGCCATCTGAACCTGCCCATGGGCAGGAGAACTGCCCGCTGGTGGCCATGGTTCCTGCCCGCTGGTGGCCATCGCAGCTGCCCACGGGTGGGCCCGGGCTGGGCGAGTCCGCCGGCGCTGAGCAGGTGCGGGTGCGGCGGACGCCCGGCGGCTGGTGGTGGGTGCAAGGGGGTGAGGGGGAGCGCGGCACGGGCATCCAGCGTGCGCGGGCGTGTGGGTGGCAGGTCGGCGGCGGTGATCAACGCGAGGACGAGCGCGTGCAGCTGGCGGTCACGGGGCCGCCAGCGGTCTCAGGCGTCACCCCGCAAGTGGGCGGCCTTGTCACCGATCGATCCCAGCAGCATCCCGAACGATCCCACGATGAAGAGCCACGTACCCACGACCTGGGTCGACCCCCACAAGAAGAGCACCGAACCCACGAAGAAGGCCACGTTTCCGGCCAGACCGAGCCGGGCGTGCAGCCAGTGGAACCGTTCGAACGTGTCGAGCAACTTCGTGCGAGCACCACGAGGAGCAGCCGAGCCGTCGTCCGCGCGGTTCTGACCGTGTGCGCGCGACGGGGTCGCATCGGCGTGCGGCTCCTTTCCGGTCATGCCGTCCTCCTTTGTAGGATCAGGCCCCGTTCAGTTCAGTGTCTGCCACGGGTGTGGGGCGAGTGGTCCGGGGTGTGCATGCTCCAAGCAGCCGGTCCGACGAGGGAGTGCTCGTGGCGAGCGACGAACACGACTTTCAGGACGAGCTGCTCGAACATCTGGGGCAGTCGCTCCGATTCTCCGACGCCTACACGTGCAGGAGACAAAGCCGCGGGTCGTGGAGCTCCGCGAGGCGCTGACCGCGCCGGCAAGCCGGTCCCGCCCATCCGTCCACTCACGCGTTGCTGTTGCCACTTGGGCCTACCCATCAACACCTGCTGCCGAACTGAGCCGGAGATGACCCGAGCCATCCGTCCCTCCCCGTGGCCCGGCTGGCACCCGCGCACTATGCCCGTGGCCGCGGCGCAAGACCAGGCGGCCCGCCACGGCGACCGTCTCGCCGGTCTCCTGGGCCGGCTCGAGCCGGCCGTCGAAGCGGTCCCGGACGCCGGCCAGCGAGTCGGTGACCACCACGCCCACGGGATAGGGGTCGACACCCTGCGCTCGCAGCCGCTCGAGGGTGGCGTGGCGGTCGGCGATCAGGTCGTCGAGGCGGGTCTCACGGTCGTCGGTCATGACTTCGGGAGACTAGACGACCGCCCGGGAACGGCGACCGGGGGGCGTCCAGTGCCGTGTCCATGAGCCCCAGGGGCGGCGCGCCGAGCGCCAGCAGCGCCCGGTGGAAGCGCTGGAGGCCGTAGCCGGCGCCCCACCGCCGGCGGGCGTCGTCGCGCAGCTCGCGGATCGCGAGCTTGCCCCAGGTGTAGCGGCCGTAGGTGGGGTCGAAGGTGGCGCGGTTGGCCTCGGCCTGCGCGGAGGGCTCCGGCAGGTAGGCGTCGCGCTCGAAGGCGGCGGTCGCCTCCTCCATGCTCATGGCACCGGTGTGCACGCCGATCGACACGAGCAGCCTGGTGACGCGCAGGAGGGCCTTGCACGCGACCCCGACGGCGTAGCGCGGGTCGCCGTCGCGGAAGCCCTCCTCCACCAGCAGCTCCTCGGCGTAGTGCGCCCAGCCCTCGACGAACGCCGGGGAGTGCAGGGCCTTGCGCACGTCGCCGGGGGCCCGGCGCAGCGCCCGGCCGTGGGTGAAGTGGCCGGGCGCGACCTCGTGCGCGGTGGTGCTCGGCAGCCCCGTGTAGGTGAACGTGGCCAGCCAGCCCTCCTGGCGCTCGGGGGACCAGCTGGGGTCGGGCAGGGTGATCAGGTACCAGGAGGGTCCGTCGTCCTCGAACGGCGCCGCCCACGACAGCATCGCGGTGGCCCACCGGCGCGAGGCCGGGCTCGGCGCGACATGCACGATCCCGTCGGGCTCGTCCTCGACCAGGGCGGCGTCCGCGGTGAAGTGGAGGACCTCGTCGGTGAGCGCGCGGGCGGTGTCGAGGAGACCCTCGGCGTCGGGGTACCCGCTGTTCAGCCGCCGAACGGCCTCGGGGACGGGCACGCCCGGGCACGCCCGCCCGCACGCCTCGGCGAGCAGATCGGTGACGCGAGTGCGCTCTGCCTCCCCCTGGCGGTACAGCCGCTCCAGCGAGACGGTGGTGGCCTCGGGGGCGCCCAGCAACCGCTCGAGCGCGCGGGCGCCGAGGGCGGGGCTGGGGTCCCCGGAGCCGGCCGCCTCCTCGAGGTGGGCCACCAGCCGGCGGTGGGCCGGGATGGCGGCGGCATCCCCGGGCAGCTCGGGGTCCAGGACCTCGGCCAACCCCCGCACCGAGCCGAGCAGCGCCGCGGCCGTCGGCGCCGGGACCGCGTCGAGGGCGCGCAGGCCCGCGCCGATGGCGTCCGGCCATGCGGCCAGGTGCCGGCCGCGGGCGGCCACGCGCTCGGACTCGGGGGCGTAGTGGCGCGCGTAGACCGAGATATCGAGGTTGTCCAGGAGCAGGCGCGGGTTGCTGCGGTGCAGGGCCACCTCGTCGAACAGCACCCGCACGGAGTCCTCGAAGGCCGCCAGGTGGGCCTCGTCGTGGCGGCCTTCGAGGGCCGGCCCGCCGAGGCGGCCAAGGCCCGCCCGCACGCCCTCCGGGGAGAGGTCGGCCACGTGACCGTCGTACTGATGCAGCCCGGCCTGCTCACGGGCGGCGGGCACGAGCAGGTCGCAGACGGCGCGCAGTCGGGGGTCGATCATCGGCGCGAGGGTACCCGCGCCACCACCGGTTACGTGTTGCGGTCCCAGATCATCCGCAGGCCCCGCAGGGTCAGCCACGGGTCGTGGTGGTCGATGGTGCGGCAAGCCCGCACGATCGGAGGGGCGAGGCCACCGGTGGCGATCACGACGGGTGCCGTCTCCATCTCGGTGGCGAGCTCCTCGACGATGCGGTCGACCGCGCCGGCGAACCCGTACACCGCGCCGACCCGCATGGCCTCGACCGTGCTGCGGCCGATCGCGCGGGTGGGTTCGACCAGCTCGATGCGGGGCAGCTGCGCGCCCTTGGTGGACAGCGCGGACATCGACGTGGCGATGCCCGGCGCGATGGCCCCGCCGACGAACTCGCCCTTGCCGGTGTAGACGTCGAAGCTGGTGGCGGTGCCGAAGTCCACGACCACCCCCGGGCCCCCGTGCCGGGCGTAGGCCGCCAGGGCGTTGACCAGCCGGTCCGAGCCCACCTCGCGGGGGTTGTCGACGTCCAGGGCCATGCCCGTGCGCACGCCCGGTCCGACGAACACGGGCATGAAGTGGAAGTACTTGTGGGTCATGACCCGCAGCATCTCGGTGACCACCGGAACGACCGAGCACACGATCACGCCGTGCACGTTCTTGGAGAACGACAGGTCCGCGAAGGACATCAACCCGCCGAAGAGCAGCGCGAGCTCGTCGGGGGTGCGCTGCGCCTCGGTCGAGATGCGCCAGTGCTCGACCAGGTCCTCGCCGCTGAACACGCCGATGACCGTCTGGGAGTTGCCCACGTCCACGGCGAGCAGCACCGCTACGCCCCGTCCAGGTCGAGGCCGATGTCCAGGGCCGCCGCGGAGTGGGTCAGCGCGCCGACCGCGACGGCGTCCACGCCCGTCTCGGCGACGGCGCGCACCGTGGCGAGGTCGATGGCGCCGCTGGCCTCCACGAAGATCGGCTGGGGCTCCCGCCGGGCGCGGGCCACGCCGCGGCGCAGGGCGTCCAGGGTGAAGTTGTCGAGCAGCACCGCCCGGGCGCCGGCGGCCAGCGCCCGGTCGAGCTGGTCGAGGTCGTCGACCTCGACCTGCACCGGGCGTCCCCGCGCACCGTCCAGCGCCGCTCTCGTGGCAGCGGCGACCCCGCCGGCGGCGGCGACGTGGTTGTCCTTGACGAGCAGGCCGTCGCCCAGGCTGCGGCGGTGGTTGACCCCGCCCCCCGCGGCCACGGCGGCCTTCTGGAGGCCACGCAGGCCCGGCAGGGTCTTGCGGGTGTCGCGCACGACGCACCCGGTGCCGGCCACCGCCGCCACGTACCGGGCGGTGGCGGTGGCCACCCCCGACAGGTGCGAGAGCAGGTTCAGGGCGGTGCGCTCGCCCGCGAGCACGGCCCGGGTCGGCCCGGCGACGGTGGCCAGGGTGGCGCCCGCCTCGACCAGGTCGCCGTCGCGCACCAGGGCCGTGAACCCGACGGCGCCGTCCACCGCGGCGAAGACGGCGTGGGCGGCGTCGAGGCCGGCGACCACGCCCGCGGCGCGGGCGACCAGGCGTGCGGTGGCGCCGGCGTCCGCGGGCACGGTCGCGGCGGAGGTGGCATCCCCGCCTTCGCCGAGGTCCTCGGCCAGGGCGGTCGCGACGACCGCCTGCACCCCACCCGTCATGAGGTGGACAGCACGTCCTCGATCCGGGTCGCCGCGGTCTCCGGCCGGCCCGGGATGGCCCGGTTGTCCTCGCCGCAGTACACGACGGTGGGGACGTGCGCGCGAGCCTCGGCGTCGGTGTAGGTGGCGTAGGAGATCACGATGACCGTGTCGCCAGGTGCCACGAGCCGGGCCGCCGCACCGTTCAGGCACAGCTCGCCCGAGCCGCGCTCCCCGGCGATGACGTAGGTCTCCAGGCGCGCGCCGTTGTCGATGTCGACGACTTGGACCTTCTCGTGGTCGAGGAGGTCGGCCGCCGCCATCAGGTCCGGGTCGATGGTGATCGAGCCCATGTAGTGCAGGTCGGCTCCGGTCACCGTGGCCCGGTGCAGCTTGGACTTCATCAGGGTGCGCAGCATCGTGCTCCCTTTCCCGTGTCAGTCCGCCGGTCGTCGGGTGCCTGGTCTGGCTACTCGACTGTCGGGGGGATCCAACCGGATGGTGTCGATGAGGCGGGTCGTGCCCACGTGGGCGGCCACGAGCGCCTGCGCCGGGCCCTCCACGACGCCCTCGAGCGGTTCGAGGGTCTCGGGGTCACCGACCTCCGCATAGTCGAGGCGGACACCGGGCGCAGCCTCCAGTGTACGGCGCAGGTCGCTACGCGCCCCGTCGGCGTCGCCACCCCATGTGGCGGCGACCGCGCGCAATGCCGCCGACAGCGCGCGGGCGGCCTGCCGCTGCCCCGGGGAGAGGTAGGCGTTGCGGCTGGACAGCGCGAGGCCGTCGGCTGCCCGCACGGTCGGGCACGCGACGACCACCACGGGCAGGCCCAGGTCCGCGACCAGGACGCGGATGATGGTGAGCTGCTGGTAGTCCTTCTCGCCGAAGTAGGCGCGGTCGGGGCCGGTGACGGCGAGCAGCTTGGTGACGATCGTGGCGACGCCGTCGAAGTGGCCTGGACGGCGGGCGCCCTCCAGACGGTCGCCGAGCTCGCCGACGCGCACGGTGACCACCGACGGCGCGAAGCCCGCCGGGCTGAGCACCAGGTCGGCGCCCAGGCGATCGAGCCGCGCGACGTCAGCGTCGAGGTCGCGGGGATAGGTGGCGAAGTCCTCGTCTGGTCCGAACTGCAGCGGGTTCACGAAGATGCTCACGACGGTGACGTCGCACTCGTCGGCTGCCCGGGCCACCAGCGCACCGTGACCGTCGTGCAGGGCGCCCATGGTGGGCACCAGCCCGATGGTCGCGCCGGCTCGCCGGTGCGGGGCCAGCGCGGCGCGCAGGGCCCCAGCGGTGCGCACCACCTCAGTCACCGCCGCCCCCACGGCTGTCGGTGGCGTCGAGGACGCGTGCGACCGCGGCGGCGGCATCAGGGTCAAGGCCCGCCCGGCGGGCGTGGCGCAGCGCCAGGCGCGCCAGCTCCAGGTAGGCGTCGACCGCCTCGGGCATCGCGGTGCGCAGCTCCTCCAGCTGGCTGGCCAGGGTGCCGGCGTCCCCGCGACGCACGGGGCCGGTCAGGGCCTCGGCGCCCCGCTGCGCGGCGTTGCCCGCGGCGGTGGTGGCCAGGGTCCCGAGGAAGGCGCTCGGGTCGCTCACGCCCGCGCCGAGCAGCAGGTCCCGGGCCAGGGTGACCACGCTGGAGGTGGCGTTCGCACCCACCACGAGGCCGGTGTGGTACAGGGTCCGGCTGCCGGCGGCCACGGTGACCGGGCTGCCCCGCAGGTCCGTGACGAGCACGCGCGCCCAGCCGAGGTCGGCATCGTCGGCGGTGACCGCCCACGACACCCCCGCCAGGCTGTCGGCGCCGGCGTCGGGGTCGGGGAAGGTGTGGGCGGGGTGGCACGCGGCCACCCGGGCGCCCGCGACCCTCGCCGGGCGCAGCACCTCGACGTCGAAGCCGCCGGCGACGTGCACCCAGCGGCTGCCCTCGGCGACCCCGTCGTCGCGAGCCACCCCGCGCACCACGGCGGCCACCGCGTCGTCGGGCACGCACACGACCACCAGCTCGGCGGTGCGGGCCGCGGCAGCCGCCGCCAGGGGCACCGCGCCGGGCAGGCGCCGACAGAACGCGTCCAGCGCGTCCCGGCCTCGCCCGGCGACCGCCACGACGGGGTAGCCGGCCCGGTCCAGGGCAATGCCCAGCGCGGTACCCACGCGGCCCGGCCCGATGATCGCGGTGCGCCTCACGGGAGCCGTACCTGCGACCCGACCATGGTCACGCCCTCGATCGGGGCGAGCCTGGCCAGCGCGGCGGTCAACGAGGTCCCGTCCGGCAGGGCCTCGCCCGGGGCGACCTCGATGAGGGGCACCAGGGCGAACGCCCGCTCGACCAGCCGGGGATGGGGGATCTGCAGCCTGCGGGTCGCCACCGTGCGGGGGCCGTACAGGAGCACGTCCATGTCGATGGTGCGCGCCCCCCACCGCACCGTGCGGTCCCGGCCGAGCGCCGCCTCGATCACGTGGCAGAGATCCAGCAACCTGGCGGGGGAGCGCCGGGTGCCGACCCGGACGGCGACGTTGAGGTACTCCTCCTGCTCGGGGCCGCCCACGGGCGCGGTCTGGTAGACGCTCGACACCGCCTGCACACTGGTGCGCGCGTCGGCGTCCAGGCCGTCGACGGCTGCCTGCAGGTAGGTCAGCCGGTCACCGAGGTTGCTGCCGAGGCCCAGGTAGGCGACCTCCGCGTGACCGACCGGGGGGATGATCGCGCTCATGGGGCGGTGCGGCGGATGACGACCGCGACGGCATCCAGCTCCAGCGGGATGGCCACCTCCGGCTTGGCGACCCGCACCTCCACGGCCGTGACCCCCGCCTCGCGCAGCGCGAGGCCGGCCAGGTGCGAGGCCAGCCCTTCGATCAGCGTGAACCGGGTCCCGGCGACCTCCTCGGCCACCGCGCGTGCCAAGGCGTCGTAGTCTACGGTGTCGGCGAGCGCGTCGGAGGAGGCCGCGGCCGTCAGGTCGCACTCCAGCACGAGGTCGATGGCGAACATCTGCCCGCGTTGACGCTCCTCGGGGAAGACACCGTGGTGTCCGAAGACCTGGAGGCCGGAGATCTCGATGCGGTCCATGGCCGTGCGCAGGATAGCGCCGGGGTGTGCTCCATCGCCCGACTGGGTAGGTGGATGTCATGCAGCGCCTGCCACCGCCGCGAGGTGGACATGACCCCGGAGACGGCTCGTTCCCTGTTGCATGTGCCCCCCACCGCATCCTCCGCCGAGGTCGAACAGGCCTTCCGTCTCCTGGCTCCCGGGAGACATCCCGACCGAGGCGGCGACGCGGAGGACTTCCGCCTGCTGCTGCAGGCGAGAGCGGTCCTCCACGCTCGCCGATCCAAGGGCCCGCACACACCGCTGACCGTCGTCCATCGAGGACCGTGGTGGCAGCGTCTGCTCCGCGCGCTGCACCGATCCCTCGGGCGGAGCTCATCGGTCCCCAGGGTCAGATGATCGTCATGGCGCCGACCAGCCGAGAAGAGAGGGGAACGCCGTGACCACTGCTCGGTTCGGCACGCTCGTGGGCCTTGCCATCGGCGCGGTCTGGGTGTTCGCAGGCTTCACGAGCGCACTGCTCGTGGCTGCCCTGGCCGCGGTCGGCTTCGTCGTCGCCTTGATGATCGAAGGGCGCGTCGACGTCACCGAGTATCTCGGGCACCGCCACGACGAATGACCGCAGCGCACACCGGATGAAAGGAAGCACACCATGACCGATACCGACACCCCCCAGCGGTCGTCACCGTCACCGGCCAGGTCGCGCGGCGGCTCCGTCGCGCAGCTGGAGACCGAGCGCGGCGCCACCTCCATCGACGACTCGGTGGTGGCGAAGATCGCCGCCCTCGCCGCCCGGGAGATCGACGGCGTGGCGGCCTTGGGCGGGAGCCTGTCCGGCGCGCTCGGCGATGTCGTCGGGCGCATCCGCGGCTCCGAGCATCGCACCTCCGGCGTGGGCGTGGAGGTCGGCAGTCGCCAGGCGGCGGTGGACATCAACTGCCAGATGGAGTACCCCGCGTCCATCCACGAGGTCGCGGAGAGCGTCCGCCAGAACGTGATCGACCGCATCGAGTCCATGACGGGGCTCGAGGTCGTGGAGGTCAACATCGCCGTCAACGACCTGGTGTTCCCCGGGGGGGACGACGGCGAGAGCGCCGACACACGCGTCGAGTAGCGCGACCCCATGGGTGAGGCTGTGGTCTCCTCCGTCGCCGTGGCGCGCATCGCTGCCGCGGCCGCGCGGGAGGTCCCCCATGTGCTGGCACTCGATGGGGGAGCTCGCGGCGAGATCGCCACCTACGGGCCCCAAGGGCCGGTGCGGGGCGTGCGCGTCGACCGGTCCGCGACACCCCGCGTGCGCGTCCGCACGGTCATGAGGTTCGGGGAGAGGCTGGGGGAGGTCGCCGAGGAGGTCCGTCGCAGGGTTCGCGAGGAGCTGGCCGCGCAGGTGCCGGCCTTCGCCGATGCGATCGTTGACGTGCACGTGGCCGATGTCCGGGAGGATGTCCGGGAACCCGACGAGGATCCCACGCCGTCGGCGCCTCCCGGGGACCCCCGGCCCGGGCCCGAGCGGTCATGAACGCCCTCAACCGGCTCCTCGGGCTCCTGGTCGGGCTGACGCTACTGGGCGCTGCCCTGCTGCTGGTGGTGGAGACCGTGCTCTCCTTCCTCCAGCGCCCGGCCTGGCTGGTCCCCCTCGACCAGTGGGCGACCGAGCTCTCGAGCCTCTCGTGGCAGAACCGCACCCTGATGGTGGTGGCGGCCCTGTGCGTCGTGGCCGGGGTCGGGCTCGTCACCCTGCAGCTGTGGCCCGCCCGGCCCGCCGCGCTCCGCCTGATCGAGCAGCGGGTGAACCGTTTGGCGGCCCTGGACGGGCGCGGCCTGGAGGAGCTGCTGCGCCGCACGGCGGTGGACGACGGCGACGTGCAAGGGGCGGCGGTGCGGGTCTCCCGACGAAAGGCCCGGGTGGAAGGCAGCGTGCCCCGGGACGCCCAGGTCTCGGCGGTGAGGGCGCGCACCCGCGAGCGGGTCCAGGCGTGCGTGCGCGAGCTACGCCTCGAACGCCCGTTGAAGGTGGTCGTGCGCCTGCGGCGCAGCAAGGTGCGCGTCCGGTGAGCCGGAGGCCCAACCGCATCGTGCTGGCGCTCCTGGGGCTCGTGCTGGTCGCCGGGGGCGTCCTCGTCCTCCTGGCCGCCTACGGCATCCTCCCGGTGGCCGAGCCGGGCGCCCTGTACGACGACCTGGCCGCAGCGGCCGAGGCCAACCCCGAGCCGTGGGCCGGCGGCGTCGTCCTCGGCGGGCTCCTCGCCGCGGCGCTCGGGGCCTGGCTGGTGCGACGCCAGCTCAGGGGCCGCCGTGGCGGTCGGCTCGGCACGGTGACCCTGGCCCGCGAGGCGCGCGGTCGCACCACCGTTGAGGCTGCGTCGGTCGCGCGTGCCGCCGCAGCGGACCTGCGCCGCGGGCCGGGGGTGGTGAGCAGCAACGTGCGCATGGTCACGTACGGCTCGCGGCCCCGGCTGCTCGTCGCGCTCGCCATCGACACCGACACCGACCCGCGTGCCGCCCTGGGCGTCGCCGAGGAGGTGTATGCGCGCGTCCGCGAACTGCTGGGCGCCCCGGACCTGCACGTGGACACCGTCGTCAGACCCACCGCGGAGCTCGGCGACCGCGTCCGGTGAGCGAGGGACCGGGGATCCCCATGGAGGTGGTGGTCTGGCCGGGCCACACACCCGGGGCAGCCGCCGGGCCACACGACCACCGTGGAGGTGGTGGTCTGGCCGGGCCACACACCCGGGGAAGCCGCCGGGCCACACGACCACCGTGCGGTGAGGGGGATCAGGCCACGGGTGCGCCCGGGGCCACGTCGTCCTCGAGCGCGAGCAGGCGCACGGTCCCGTCCGCATCGAGCGCGCCGAGCACCAGGAACTCGCTGGTGAACCCCGCGATGCGCTTGCGGCCGAGGTTGATCGCGCCGACCACCAGCCGCCCCATGAGGTCCTCCTCGGTGTAGTTGGTCACCTGCGCGCTGGTGTGGAGGGTGCCGACGACCGGGCCGAAGTCCACGCTGAGCTTCCACGCCGGCTTGCGCGCCTCG
The DNA here is from genome assembly GCA_040905805.1 of Egibacteraceae bacterium. Classification (NCBI taxonomy): domain Bacteria; kingdom Bacillati; phylum Actinomycetota; class Nitriliruptoria; order Egibacterales; family Egibacteraceae; species Egibacteraceae bacterium. The sequence goes on from JBBDQS010000008.1 coordinate 24,947, forward strand.
GGGAAGGGCGCGACCGCCGTCACCCGGCCGACCCGCAGGTCCAGGGCGTCAAAGCCCTCGGCGCCGACGTCGTCCTTGCGGGGCAGCACAGCGGGGTCGTCGGTCACTCGCCCTCCCTCCAGTCGTCGGTCCGCCGGCTGAGGGCCTGCGCCACACGCGTGAGCCGGGCGGTGGGTCCCACGTCGTGCGCCCGGATCACGGCCACCCCGGCGTCGACGGCGACCGCCGCGCTGGCGAGGCTGCCCTCCAGGCGCCCAGCGGTGTCGGCTTCGCCGAGCAGGACGCCCAGGAAGCTCTTGCGGCTGGCGCCGATGACCACCGGCCGACCCAGGCCACGGAACTGGCGCAGGGCCCGCAGCAACGCCACGTTGTGCTCGGGGCGTTTGGCGAACCCCAGGCCGGGGTCGACCAGGATGCGCCCCGTGAGGATCCCCGCCTCGGCGCACCGGCGCAGGCCCTCGGCGAGGAACTCGTAGACCTCGGCGACCACGTCGTCGTACACGGCCAGCGAGCGCATGTCCTTGGGCCGTCCGCGGGCGTGCATGAGCACGTAGGCCGCACCGGTGTCGGCGACCACGTCCAGCAGGGCCGGGTCGCTCGCCCCCGACACGTCGTTGACGATCGCCGCCCCCGCGTCCAGCGCCGCCCGGGCGACCGTGCGCTTGGTCGTGTCGATGCTGATCACCGCGCGCCCGTGCAGGGCCTCCACCACCGGGATGACCCGACGCAGCTCGTCCGCCTCGGAGACGGGGTCGGCCCCGGGCCGCGTCGACTCCCCGCCGACGTCGAGGAGGTCGGCGCCCTCGTCGAGCAGGTGCAGCGCGTGGCCGACCGCGGTCTGCGGGTGCGGCTTCCTGCCACCGTAGGTCAGCCCGCCGTCGGAGAAGGAGTCCGGGGTCACGTTGACCACGCCCATGACCAGCGGATGCGCACCGGTCGGCAACGGCCGGTCGGCGAGCGGCACCTCGGGTGCCGGCCCGAGCCAGGCCGCGACGGCCTCTCGCAGGGAGCGGTCCAGCGCCCGGGCCTCCTCGGCCTCCAGGCTGCGCCCCGCGGCACGCGCGAGCGCCTCGACGGTGGTGGTGGCGTGCAACCGCCCGTCGATGTCCTCCACCGTGGCGCCCGACGACGACCAGGTGCTGCGCAACCGCACCGGGTCGCTCACCCCGCTGACGACCACGCGGATGTGCGCGGCGGGCCCGAGCGCGGCCTCGACCACCCGGACCAGCGGGGTCATCGCCCGCGTCCCATGGCCACCAGCTGCATGACCTCGGTCCTGGTCCTCGGATCGTCGCGCATGGCACCGCGCACCGCGCTCGTCACGGTCACGGCACCGGGCTTGCGGACCCCCCGCATGGTCATGCAGGTGTGCTCCGCCTCGATCAGCACGAGCACGCCCCGCGGCTCCAGCGCGGTCTCGATGACGTCCGCGATGGTGGTGCACAGGCGTTCCTGCAAGCTGGGGCGCTTGGCGACGAGGTCCACCAGGCGGGCAAGCTTGCTGATGCCGGTGATCTGGCCGCGGGTGTTCGGCAGGTACCCGACGTGGGCCGTGCCGAGGAACGGCACGAGATGGTGCTCGCACATGCTGGCGAAGGGGATGTCGCGCACGATCACGATCTCGTCGTGGCCCTCCTCGAAGACCACGTCGAGCACCCGGGCGGGGTCGATGAGCAGCCCCGCGAAGATCTCGTCGCACATGCGGGCGACCCGATCGGGGGTGTCCCGGGTCTCCTCGGCCTCTGCGTCCAGACCGAGGCCCTCCAGCAGCAGCCGGACGCCCGCGCGGATCTTCTCGTGGTCGAACGACCCGTCCGGCTCGAGCCCGGTCGCGGCCCGGATGCGGGCGTCAGCGTCGAGCGTCGCGGGACGCCGGACCCCGGCGCCCGCCGCCGAGTCGGTCATCGATCCGCCCCGTCAGTCGCGGGGAGTCGCAGGGGGATCGTCCCGTCGGGCACGAGCGGCTCGCGCCAGCGCCGCGGGCTGCGCGGCGCGCCGCAGCTGGCTCATCACCGAGGTGCCGGAGACCGGTTGCCCGTTGCCGTTCATGAGCGGTTCGATCTTGCGCGAGGGCCGCTTGGTGACCTTGGCGAGGATCACGGCGAGCTCGTCGCGCTCGACGGTCTCGCGCTCCATCAACGCGTCGGCCAGCTCCTCCAGCACCACCCGGTTGTCGACGAGCACCTCCAGGGCCTCGTCGTGCGCCTCGTCGATCAGCGCCCGGATCTCGTGGTCGATCTCGCTGGCCACCTCCGCGGAGTAGTCCGGCGCGTGCCCGAACTCCTTGCCCAGGAACGGCTGCGAGTCCTTCTGCCCGAAGGTCATGGGCCCGAGCGTCGCGCTCATGCCGTACTGGGTGACCATGTTCTTCGCCGTCGCGGTCGCGCGGGAGATGTCGTCGGCCGCCCCGGTGGTGAAGTCGCCGATGGTGAGCTCCTCGGCCACACGGCCGCCGAGCATCATCGCGAGCTGGTCGATGAGCTCGCCGCGTGCCACCAGGTACTTGTCCTCGGTGGGCAGGGTCAAGGTCCACCCGAGTGCCTGGCCCCGGGGGATGATCGACACCTTGTGGACGGGGTCCGCGTGGGGCAGGGCGTGGCCCACGATGGTGTGGCCGCCCTCGTGGTAGGCGATGATGCGCTTCTCGGTCTCGCCCATCAGGCGGGTCTTGCGCTCGGGGCCGGCGATGACCCGGTCGATCGCGTCCTCCATGGCCTCCATGGTGATGTCCGCGCGGTCCTGGCGGGTGGAGATCAGCGCGGCCTCGTTGATCAGGTTGGCGAGGTCGGCGCCGGTGAAGCCCGGCGTGCGGCGCGCGATGACCGACAGGTCGGCGTCGTCGGCCATCGGCTTGCCGCGGGCGTGGACCTCCAGGATCGCCTTGCGACCGACCAGGTCGGGGCGGTCCACGACGATCTGGCGGTCGAAGCGTCCCGGACGCAGCAGCGCCGGGTCGAGGATGTCGGGCCGGTTGGTGGCGGCCACCAGGATGATGCCGGTCGTGACGTCGAAGCCGTCCATCTCCACGAGCAGCTGGTTCAGTGTCTGCTCGCGCTCGTCGTGCCCGCCGCCCATGCCGGCACCGCGGTGGCGGCCGACGGCGTCGATCTCGTCCATGAAGATGATCGCCGGCGCGGCCGCCTTGGCCTGCTCGAACAGGTCGCGCACCCGGCTGGCCCCGACCCCGACGAACATCTCGACGAAGTCGGACCCGGAGATGGAGAAGAACGGTGCGCCGGCCTCGCCGGCCACGGCGCGCGCCAGCAGGGTCTTGCCCGTCCCGGGAGGCCCGAACAGCAGGACGCCCTTCGGGATCTTGGCGCCCATCGCCTGGAACTTCGCGGGGTTCGCGAGGAAGTCCTTGATCTCCCGCAGCTCCTCGACGGCCTCGTCGGATCCGGCCACGTCGGCGAAGGTGACCTTGGGCGCATCCTTCGAGATGGCCTTCGCCTTGGACTTGCCGAAGCTCATCACGCCCCGGCCACCGCCCGACATCTGGGTCATCAGGAAGAAGAACAACCCGAAGATCAGCAGGAACGGCAGCAGGGAGAACAGGAACTGCAGGAAGATGTTCCCGGCCTGGTTGTCCACCGTGCGCTCGGCGAGCGTGCCCTCCTGCCGTGCGACGTCGAGCGCCGCGCCGAGCCGCTCGCCGTCGACCTCGATGTTGTAGGAGGTCTCGAAGGGCTCGTCGCCGTCGTCCAACGTGCCCTCGAGGCGTCCGTCACGCGCGAAGTCCTCCAGCGTGGCGACTTCCCCCGCCTCGAGGTGGTTCATGAACTCGTCGAACCGCAGCGGTTCCTCTTCGTCACCGCCGCGCATGGACAGCACGACCGCTGCCGCGATCACCACCGGCAGGATCCAGACATAAGGGCTTCGCACGAAGCGTCGCGCTTTCATGCTTTCACTGTAGCACCGGGTCCGGAACCCCGACCGGCCGATCGGCCGCCCCGGGGGTCAGGGCCCATAGCAGTCGCTGCGCGACCGCCCCACCCGGCACCGCAGAGAAACGCCTCAGCAAGCTCCGGCGATGCACGTCTCTAGGGGCCGGAGTCGGAGATCCGTTGGCGGTGTCGGACCCGGTGTTGTGGGCCGCCGCTGGCGCACCTGGCGGTCGGGATCGGCCCGCACCACCGGCTGTCGGCGTCGTGTGGCGCGCCGAGAGGCGGTGTGCGCCACCGCGGACACGTCGCCGTGCTGACTCACGCCAACGCGGACACTTCCTCTGACACAACGGACAAAACCTGCAAGAGTTTGTGCCTATTTATCATCTTCTGCACCTTCTCGGCAGCGGCGAAGTGTCCGTGTGACGGGCACGCACACCGGCGAAGTGTCCGCGTTGCGCCCGTACACGTGCGGCGACGTGTCCGTGCGATCCTGACGATCCTGACGGGTCCACCCGTCGGCCCCCGGGGCGGCCCGGGGGCCGTCACGACCAGACACTGCCCGTCCACCCAGACGCGTGCGCATGGTCTGCGCCCCCATTCTGCGGCAGCCTGCCGGATTGAGGACTCAGCGCCCCCATGGCGGTCGCTGCGCGACCGCCACACCCTGCACAGCGGAGAATCGCCTCCGCACGCTCCGGCGATTCACGTCTCAGGACACTAGGACTAGTCAGCTAGGGGCCGGCGTGGACGTCGTGCCGGAGGGTCCCGACATAGGGCAGGTTGCGGTAGCGCTCAGCGTAGTCCAGGCCGTACCCGACGACGAAGACGTCGGGGACCTCGAACCCGCGGTAGCGGATGGGCACGTCGATGCGGGCCGTCCCCGGCTTGGTGAGCAGGGCCATGACCTCCAAGGACGCCGGACCGCGCGAGCGCAGGTTGCGGATCAGGTAGTCGAGCGTCAACCCCGAGTCCACGATGTCCTCGACGAGGATCACGTGGCGATCGGCGATGTCGAGGTCCAGATCCTTCAGGATGCGCACGACCCCCGAGGTCTGCGTCGCCGACCCGTAGCTCGATACGGCCATGAAGTCGAACTCCACGGGGATCTGCACGTACCGCGCGAAATCCGCCATCAGGACGAAGGCGCCCTTCAGCACCCCGACCAGGAGCACGTCCCGGCCGGCGTAGTCCCGGTCGACCTCGACGGCGAGGTCGACCAGACGGGCATGGATCTGCTCCGACGTGATCAGGACCCGGTCGACGTCGGCGTCCTGCGGCACGACGCTCGGTGAGGTCACGCGCTGCTCGTCCACGCCGGGAGCGTAGCCGACCGGGCGTACATCGCAGATGGCATGCGGCCCGTCGGGGCGCAGCCGGGGCGCGGTCGGGGCCGCCGCAGCGCTGACCTCCAGACTGCCGAACAGCGCTCGCGCTGAACGGGCGACTGCCACGCGGGCTTACCGGATGGCGCTCGCCACCGCCGTCTTGGCCGACATCGCCTCGGTCGGCAGGTGGCAGTACCCGGGCTCCTCCGCGAGCCCCTGCCGCGCCAGCACAGCGGTGTGGATGACGGTCCCGGTGCCGGCGGACGAGCCCGACAGCAGGGCCAGGGCCGGGGCCACCGCGTCGAGCACGGGGCCTGAGCAGGCCACCGAACCCATCCCGGCCCTCCGGCTCACCAGCGCCGGCGGCGCCCACGAGGACCGGAGCGATGAACTGGCCCCCGCACAGCCGGGGTGGCGCCCCGCCGAGCGGCTCCATCCGCTTCGCTCCCCGCCGTCATCGGGCAGCGGCGAGCCACAGCCTGACTGCCTCCCTGCCGCGCGAGGAGGCTGCCGCCGGGTGCGGGACATCGAGGCCGGGCACCCAGACGACCAGATCGCCAGAGCCGGCGACGACCGGGACGAGGTCGCGCAGGGCCCGCGGCACACCGGCGTCGCTCAGGGCGTCGGTCAGGCGGGCGGAGCCGATCCGGTCGCCGCTGCGGCGGCTGCGCACCACCAGGGCCGCATCGGCAGGCACGACGGCCCACGGGGCGCGGGCGGTCCCCGGGGGGCCGACAGCCAACGGCGTGGGGGTTGTCCTGTCTCTGTTCGTGGCGCGGGCCAGACCTGGCTCGTCGCGCCAGGGGACGAGGTCACTGCGCACGGCAAGGCCCAACTCGGGCAACACCACCTGCCCGGGCACTCGTAGCGGGCGGGCCGGCAGCGCCGGAAGGCCCGGTGGCACCGCCGCAAGCCACCCACCACCGCACGTCACCCATACCCCGCCGGGAGCGTGCAGCGCAGCACCCGGCCCCAGCGCGAGGATGGCCTCCACGCTCGAGGCGGACGCCGACCCGCTCGATGCGGGCCCCTCCACGCCCGTGTGCACGCCGCGCAGCAGTAGTCGGACGACCCTGGTGGCCAGGCCTCGGGGCAGCGTCGCGAGATCAGCGGTCGGCACCGCCCGGGCTGGGCCCCACGCCACGACCGACCGCCGAGCCATGTCCGCGGCCAGTTCGTCGAGGGTGTCGGCGTCCTCGCGGGCCAGATCGGCAAGGCGCGTCAGCGCACCGACGGGGTCGCCCGTCCCTCCGCTCAGGGCAGCCACGGCGGGCAGCAGGTCGTGGCGTACTCGGGCCCGACGCTGCCGGGGGTCGCGGTTGGTGGGGTCCATGACCGCGCGCAGACCCTCCCCCGTCACGAAGGCGTGCACGTCGTCGCGGCGCAGCCGCAGGAGCGGTCGGACCACGCGCACACCGTGCGCGCCCTCCGTGTCGTGCTCGCTGGGACGGGACACGGCCATGCCCCCAAGGCCCCGCAGCCCGGTCCCCCGGGCGATGTTGAGCAGCACCGTCTCGGCCTGGTCGTCGGCGGTGTGCCCCACGACCAGGGCGCGCGCCTGGACAGCCGCGGCGATGCGCGACAGGGCGGCGTAGCGGGCCTCGCGGGCTGCGGCCTCCACCCCGCGCCCGGTCGACCGGACCTGCACGGACCGCTGGTGGTAGGCCAGCCCGAGGGCTGCGGCGTGCGCCGCAGCCACCTCGGCGTCGGCGGCGTCGTCACGCAGCCCATGGCGGATGTGGGCCACGCACGCCACCAGGTCGGGACGGGCTTCGGTGACCAGGAACGCCAGCGCGGTCGAATCCGGACCGCCCGACACGGCCAGCACGACCGGGGCGCGCGGCGCCACGACAGCGTCCAGGACGGCGCGCACCTCGGCGAGCACCGCGTCGCGGCCCTGGCCCGGTCGCAGCGCCCCGATCAGGACTGTCTCGCCCCAGGGACCGCGAACGGCGGCCGGCGGGTCACGAGGCGGCGGCGATCCGCCCCGCCCAGCGGTCCGGGTCATCGAGCTCGACGTCGGTCGGGATGTGGTCGGGATCCTCCCACACGCGGTTGAACGCGTCCCGGCCGTGGCGCTCGGCGACCGCCAGGATGAAGGTCTCGCCGACGCGGTACTGCTGGGCCTTCATGGACAGCCCCAGGGCCTTGCGCATCGCCTGGTCCATGGCCTTCGACCGGCGTCGGTTCAGCAGGTCGCGCACCCGCGAGGGGTCAAGGCCGTTGCCGTCGCGCTCGGAGGCCACCTCGGCACCCCAGTCCATCACGACGTTGCCGTGGCCCTCCAACAGCGACATCAGCGCCTGCGCACGCTTGATGACCGCGGACTGCTCCTCGGACAGCACCACCTCGAGCAGCACCTGGGGGTCGCTCAACCGCGACGGGTTGCGCAGGAGGTCCCCGAGCTTGCTGACCGACTCCTTGACCCGGTCGGGGTCCAAGCGGGTCTCCGCGAGGTAGGTGTCAAGCAGGCCACGCAGGTGCGGTCGCAGCCACGGCACGGCCTCGAACTGCAGGCGGTGGGCGATCTCGTGCAGGCACAGCCCGAGACGGAACTCCTCGGCGGTCACATCGCTGCCGGGCAGCATCGAGCGCTCGATCTCCAGCAGGTTCGGGCCCACGAGCGTGAGCCGTCCCGGCGTCCGCCCGCCGGGCAGGAAGACCTCGTACTGGCCGAGCACACGGGTCGACAGGTACCCGAACACGATCCCGAGCTGCAGCCCGAGGGCTTTGCGAGTGGTGGCGCGGGCCACGTCGCTGCGGGCCATCAGCTGGTCGGCGAGCGGATCGGTCAGCTCGGCGATGCTCTCGATGTTCGCCTGGATCCAGGCCCGTCGCCCGACCACGCGCACGTCGGCGGGCGGCAGGTCGGCGCCCAGGCCGGTGGCCGTGCGGGCCAGGCCGTCGGCGCGACGCACGGTGCGGGTGAGCTCACCGCGCAGATGGTCGACGTCGTCGCGGGTCAGCGCAGCGCCCCCGCCACCCTTGTCCGCCGGCCGTGCGGCGACCAGCCAGGCGACGCGGCTGGCGAGAGCCCAGTCGGCGAGCGGCTCGATCGGGCTGGTCGGCTCGACAGCCACGCTACTGGCGCTTCTTCGCTTTGCGCTCCTCGGAGAACCGCGGCTGCCACAGCAGGTACAGGCCGAGCACCCCGATGACCGCCACGCCGGCGAGGAGCAGCAGGGGGTAGAGGAGTCCGGCGAAGACGGTGGGCTGCTCGTAGGGCTCGGGGCGGAACTCCAGCGACGTCTCCGTCCCGCTACCGACCTCCTCGTAACTCGGCAGCTCCTCACTCTCGCCCCCGGCCTCGACCGCCATCGCCGGCGCGGCGACCGCGCACGCCAGCAACACCATCATGAGCACGGCCACCAGGCGCTTGGACATCGCCACCCTCCGTCGCGGACTTGTGATCTGACCAGCGGGAATCGCGGACGAGTGTACCCGAGGCGGCGCATCGCTCCGCACGGCGCCCCGGGGTGCCGCGACCATAAAGGCTCGGCGCCACCTTCGAGCCCACGCTACCCTCAACGGGTCCCGATGTGCCCACCGACACCAGGAGCGCAGCCATGCCAGCAGGGCGTCGCCGCCTGATCGGCCTGGTATCGGTCGCGGGTGTGGCCCAGGCCTTCGTGCTCGTCGGCCTCCTGCACCGCCGGTCTGACGAGCTCGGTCACGCGCACGAGGCCGCGTACATCGACCCCGTCGCCCACTGGCTGCGCGACTCCGTGCTGTACGCCCCTGCCGGGGTGGTGGTGCTGCTGGTCGCCACCCTGCTCACCCGCCGCCTCGCGAACCGGTGGCTGCGCACGACCGACGGCGTCGGGGCGGCGATGCTGTGGGCCGGGCTCGGCGCCGCGATGTACGCGGTGGTCAGCGTGCCCGCGGCCATGGTCCACGGCGCGCTCTTCTCGTCCACGGTGGTGACCCCGCTGCTGTCGGCGGTGCAGGGCGCGATCGTCACCCTGCGCTACTCCTTCGGCCTGCTGATCGCCTGCGCCATGCTGCTCGGGCTGCCGTGGACGCGCCACCGTCGGGCGGCCCGCGCGCCGACGACCTCCCGTTCGCCCGTGTCCACACCGACGTAGGAGAGCACCGTGCTGACCAGACGACAGCTGCTGCAGATGGGCCTCGTGGGCGGCGCCGCCGTGCTGCTCCCGTGGGAGCGGGCCATCGTGGCCCTGGCCCAGAGCCCGTCGACGACGCCGTTCGCGGTCGACCTGCCGATCCCGGCGGTGAAGTCGCCGACCTCGACCGACGACACGACCGACTACTACGAGGTCGTGATGCAGCACGCCGAGGTCGAGATCCTGCCCGGCGTGCTCACGCCCGTGTGGGCCTACGACGGGCTCTACCCGGGTCCGACCATCAAGGCCCGCAGGGACCGCACGGTGGTGGTGACCCAGGTCAACGAGCTCGACGTGGACGCGAGCGTCCACAACCACGGCGCCCACGTGCGACCCGAGGACGACGGTCACCCCGTCGACCTCATCCCGCCGGGCGGGCAGAAGGTCTACACCTATCCCAACCTCCAGCGCGCGGCGAGCCTCTGGTACCACGACCACGTGATGCACGTGACGTCGCGCAACGTCTACATGGGACTCGCAGCCTTCTACCTGATCGGCGACGAGGTCGAGGACGCGCTCGACCTGCCGACCGGCGAGTACGACATCCCCATCGTCATCCAGGACCGCAGCTTCGAGGAGGACGGGACGCTGCGGTTCGTCGACAGCATCAACAGCGTGCTCGGCAACACGATCGTGGTGAACGGCAAGCCCTGGCCGCGCCTGGAGGTCGCCAACCGCAAGTACCGGCTGCGCTTCCTGAACGGCTCGAACACCCGCGACTACGAGCTGGCCCTGGACTCCGGCGACGACCTCGTGCAGATCGGCACCGACGGCGGCCTCATGCCCGAGCCGAACCGGGCGTCGAGCATCATGCTGTCACCCGCCGAGCGGGTCGAGATCGTGATCGATTTCGCCGACGTGCCGGTCGGCGACTCGGTCGTGCTGAAGAACCTGATCGGCAACCCCAACATCGGGTTGGACGACATCATGCGCTTCGACGTCGTGCGCTCGGAGGACGATCCCGTCGGTGCGGTGCCGCCCACGCTGCGGCCCGTGCCGGAGCGCGGCCCGGCGCGCGTCACCCGGGACTTCGACATGGACTTCAGCGACGAGCTCGGACTGTGGGTGATCAACGGGCAGCCCTTCGACGAAGACCGCATCGACGTGCGCCCGCAGCTCGACGTCCCCGAGATCTGGCGGGTCCACAACAGCGCGGGGGCGCCCCACCCGTTCCACATCCACCAGGGGATGTTCCAGGTCGTGGACCGCGACGGGGAGCCGCCCCTGCCCGCCGAGATCGGCATGAAGGACACCGTGCAGGTGAACCCCGGCGAGACGGTGAGCTTCCACACGGTCCTCACGCGCTACACGGGGGTCTACGTCTACCACTGCCACAACCTGGCCCACGAGGACCACGACATGATGGCCCAGATGGAGATCGTGCCCGCAGACATACCGGAGTTCTCCGACATCGCCGGGCACACCCACGAGGAGGCGATCCTGGCCGTCGCCACCGCGGGCATCACCACCGGGTTCCCCGACGGCACGTTCCGGCCCCAGGACCCGGTGACACGCGGCCAGATGGCCGCGTTCCTCCAGCGGGCGCTGGAGCTGCCGTCCGGCGCCGGCGGCGGGCAGTTCTCCGACGTGGGCGGCCACACCCACGAGGAGGCGATCGCGGCCGTCGCCGCCGCGGAGATCGCCGCCGGCTTCCCCGACGGCACCTACCGGCCCCAGCAGCCGGTCAGCCGCGACCAGATGGCCTCCTTCCTCCAGCGGGCGCTGGACCTGCCGCCGGGCGGACCCCACCCGTTCACCGACGTGGCCGGCAACCCCCACGAACCGGCGATCGCCGCGGTCGCCCAGGAGGGGATCGCGTCCGGCTTCCCCGACGGCACCTACCGCCCGCGCCAGCAGGTCACCCGCGGGCAGATGGCGGCGTTCCTGGCCCGGGCCCTGGACATGGACACGCCGACCCCGGCGTGACCGTGACACCGCTGCCGCGCTACGAGGAGACGGCCTGGCGCCGAAGGGCCGCGTAGCCGGGCTTGATGACCTCGTCGATCAGCCGCAGGCGGTCGTCGAACGGCCAGAAGGCGCTCTTCATCGCGTTCAGGGTCAGCCACTCCACCTCGGACAGGCCGAAGCCGAACGCCTCGATCAGCCGGGCGAACTCGCCGGTGAGGGTGACGTCGGAGACCAGCCGGTTGTCGGTGTTCACCGTGACGCGGAACCGCAGCCGCCGCAGCAGGTCGATGGGATGCACGGCCAGGGACGCCACCGCGCCGGTGTGCACGTTGGACGTCGGGCACATCTCCAGGGGGATCCGGCGGTCCCGGACGAACTGCGCGAGCCGGCCGAGGCGCACGCCGTCGTCATCGGTGGTGATGTCTTCGACGATGCGCACGCCATGGCCGAGCCGCTGGGCGCCGCACCACTGCAGCGCCTCCCAGATCGACGGCAGGCCGAAGCTCTCGCCCGCGTGGATGGTGAAGTGGAAGTTGGCCCGGGCGATCAGCTGGAACGCGTCGAGGTGGCGGGTCGGCGGGTAGCCGGCCTCGGCGCCGGCGATGTCGAAGCCGACGACCCCGCCCTCGCGGTGGCGGACCGCCAGCTCGGCGATCTCCGACGAGCGCGCCGCGGTCCGCATCGCCGTGCAGATCAGGCCCAGGGTGATCCCGAAGTCCCGGCTGCCCCGGGCCAGCCCGTCGAGGACCGCCTCGACCACCCCGTCGAGGTCCAACCCCTCCTCCAGGTGCAGCTCGGGAGCGAAGCGCAGCTCGGCGTAGGCGACCCCGTCGGCGGCGAGGTCCTCGGCGGCCTCGTAGGCCACCCGGGCGAGGGTCTCCTGGCTCTGCAACACGGCTGTGGTGTGGGCGAACGCCTCCAGGTAGCGCTCGAGGCTGCCGCGTTCGGCCTGCCGGCGAAACCAGGTCGCCAGCTCGGCCGGGTCGTCGGTCGGCAGCCGGTGGTCGCCACGCTGCTCGGCCATCTCGAGCAGCGTGGCGGGGCGCAGGCCGCCGTCGAGATGGTCGTGGAGCAGGACCTTCGGGGCGGCGCGGAGCTGGTCGGCCGTGATCATCGCCGCCGACCATACCCACGCGCGCGCCCGCGGGTCACCGTGCGGCCCAGCGCTAGCTGCGGTGCGTGGCGCCGGTGCGCCGTGGGGCGGAGCCCTTGTGGCGACCGGAGGTCCCGTTGGGGCCCGGGCGCCCGTTGCCACCCGACGAGCGGCCCTTGCCCTGCGGGCGTCCCTGCGACTGCGGGCGGCCCTTCGAGCGGGGCTTGCCCGACCGCACCGGCGCCGCGTGGGGGGCCTCGCCCCGTCGGGAACCACCCTCGCCGCTCAGCTGCGCCACGGCGAAGGGGTCGACGTGCTGGTGGATCGCCAGTGCCCGCTGCAGGCCCTTGACGTCGCCGATCTTGTCCGGCCCGACCAACGTCACGACCAGGCCGTCGTTGCCGGCCCGCCCGGTGCGTCCCGAGCGGTGGACGTAGTCCTTGTCGGTGGCGGGCGGGTCGTAGTGCACGACCACGCCGACGTTGTCCACGTGGATGCCACGGGCGGCGACGTCGGTGGCGATCAGCGCGGACACCCGGCCGCTGGTGAAGTCCGACAGCGCGCGCTCGCGCTGGTTCTGCGACCGGTTGCCGTGGATGGCGGCGGAGCGCACACCCTGGCGGTTGAGCTGCTTGGCCACCCGGTCCGCGGCGTGCTTGGTGCGCGTGAAGACGATCGCGGGCGCGGCGGCCTCGATCACCTCACGGGTGAGGGCCGTGCGGTCGGTCGACGCGGCATGCCAGAAGAAGTGGCGGACGTCACCGCTGGACTCGATGGTCTCGGTGAGCTCATGGCGGGCCGGGTCGCGCTGGTAGCGGCGGATCAGCACGTCCACGTCACCGTCGAGGGTGGCGGAGAACAGCAGCGTCTGGCGATCCGTGGCCGTCTGGTCGAGCAGGCGCTTGACCTCGGGCAGGAAGCCCATGTCGGCCATGCGGTCGGCCTCGTCGATGACGACGAAGCCCACCTCGGACAGGTCGGCGTCGCGCCGGCGGACGAGGTCGGCCAGGCGGCCGGGGCAGGCGATGGCGATGTCGACACCGCGGCGCAGGCAGCGCTGGTCACGGCTGATCGTGGTGCCGCCGTAGAACGTGGCGACCGTGCGGCCCTGCGCTGCCGCCAGGGGCGCGAGCACCTCGGCCACCTGCGAGGCGAGCTCGCGGGTGGGGACCAGGACCAGCGCGCGCGGCTTGCGCGGGCTGCCCTTGTGGGCGCTGACCGCCAGCGGGATGCAGAAGGCGAGGGTCTTGCCGGATCCGGTCGGGGCGCGACCGCACATGTCGCGGCCGGCCATCGCCTCGGCGATGGTCGCGGCCTGGATGGGGAACGGCGCGGTCACGCCGCTGCGGGCGAGCGCGTCGACGAGCGGGCGCGGGACGCCGAGCTCGGTGAAGGTGGTTGTCAAGATGATCTGCTCCTGCCCGGATGAAGTCCGGGCGGTCATGTGCGCGCAAGCATCGGGTGCGTGCGCGAGCACGCAGCATGCAGTGCTGGTCGCACTGCAGGGGCTTCGTGCGTGGGCGAACACGCCCGAAGATGAGGATGCGGTGGTGCTGGGGTTGTGCCCGCTCATCACGTCCGGCGCCTTAGCGGTTCGCTCGCCTTGTCGACGAGCTCGTGCGGCGCGCGTGTTCCGAATGGCGTTACCGCTATCCGTGGTCACAGTGTAGTCGTTCACGCGCCGGGCGCACGCCAGGTGGCCCGGTGGTGTCTAGTCGGGGGGGCTCAACTGCAGCCAGTTGTAGAAGGCTGCCTGATCGCCCTCGAAGGAGTAGCGGGCCCGGTCGACCGTGGGGAACTGCGTGGCGGTAGCGTCCAGCTGGGACAGCAGCACCAGGCTGCCGGCCGCCGTCGATGCGTTCGGGATGATCTCCGAGAAGTCGTCGAAGTCGACGTAGGCGGTGCGGTCCGAGACGGAGACGATGCGGACCATCCCGGCGGTGTCCTCGGAGAACCAGCTCCAGTAGTCGTGCGCGCGCTCCGCAGCGGTGGGACCCTCCAGCAGCGCGTCCATCGTGGCGCGCAGGACGCCCGCGACCGGCACCGTCCGCGGGAGGGGGAAGACCTCGCCGGTCTGGTCGCTGTCCGGGCCGCTGAAGAAGACCGAGACCTCCACGTCGCCGCCCAGCCAGCCAAGGAGGCGCACCGCAAAGCTCGCCGTCTGGTCGCGGCGCACCGAGGCCCCGGGACGGTAGGAGCCGTCCAGGTAGCCGGCGGCCAGGCCATGCTGCGCGGCACCGTTGACGTTGGCGAAGTGGGCGTTGCCCGGCGGCACGTCGCTGAACGCCTCCTGGTCGCTGGCCAGATCGGTGTCGGCGGCGTACTCAGCGGCCCGCAGCAGCATGGAGGCCATCTGGTCACGGCGGACCGGGAACGACGGCCCGAACGCCCCGTCGTCCAGGTGGCCGGGGCCGCCCTGCACGATGCCGGCGGCGGCCAGCCGGCGCACCGCCTCGTCGTGGGCGGAGCCCGCGGGCACGTCGGTGAAGCCCTCACCGGGCGGTGGCAGATCGACGCCGCCGGCCTCCAGCGCGCGGAAGACGAACGCGGCCATCTGGTCACGGCGCACCGAAAGGACCGGGCGGTAGGTGTTGTCGGCGTACCCGGTGACGATGCTGTGGGCGGTCGCGCAGTCCACGTTCAGCCGGTGCGCCGTGGAGATCTGCTGACGATCGGCGAAGGGGGCGGACTCCAGGTCGGCGTTGGTGATGAGTGGGCACGACCATCCGTCCGAGGACACCGGGCCGGCAAAGGCGCCCTCACCCTCGATGTGCTCGCCCGCGGGCAGGCGGTCCTGGCGCAGCGCCGCCAGGTCCTCGGGGTCCTCGGGGTTGGTATCGTACTGCGCGAAGCCGGCGAACGTGATGGCGGCGGGCAGGTCCAGGCAGCGCGGGTCGAACGCGGCGCGGTACCACTGGCCGTCGAAGTCCAGGTCCCCATCACAGACCGGCGTGGCGTCGTCGAAGTGGGTGGCCACCACCCGCAGGTCCCCGTCCACGGAGTGCACCGACAGCTGGCCGGCGGGGAACCCGTGGGTCTCGGCGAAGGTGTTGAACACCCAGGCGATCTGGGTGTTGCCCGCCCAGCCGGGATCGGTGGCCGGGTCGGTGGGCTCGGCCACGCGCAGCGCGAACGCCAGTTCGCTCTCGGTGTACTCCGCGCACACCTCGAGGATCTGGACCTGGGGCGCGGTATCAGCGGGGGGGTCGGCCTCCACGCACAGCTCGTGGCCGGTGGCAAGGGCGTGTGGACTGCCCGCCAGGCTGAGCGCACCTGCCAGCGCGAGCACGACCGCGACGACGAGGATCCGGGCAACGGGGCGGTGGACGGACATCGTGGTGCCACTCTCCTCGGCAATCGGCGGCGAACATCCTCATGGGTAGGACGCGCGAGCGGCCCCGCGGGTTTACTCAGTCGATCAGCCAGACCCGCCGCAGGGCCCACGTCGTCGCCGTGCCCCGCGCCGCGCGCGGAGGCCCGGGCTCCCGCGCGTCGACGAACCCCAGAGGGGTGTCGAGGCGGTAGTCGGTGTGGGTGCCGCGGTACCACATCTGGTCGACCGTGGCCGGCAGTGGACCGCCGAGCGCCACCCAGTCGGGTCGCACGAGCGCCCGGCCACCGGCCGTGCCGGCGCCCGGCACGGTCACCGGCTCGCCGGCGACGTGCAGCCGGACCTGCCCGTCACCGGCGGGCTGCGTGCCGCCGTCGAGCAGGGAGGCCGGGCCGGTGAGCTGCGCGGCCCACAGGTCCGCGGGCTGCTCGTAGATCTCCCGGGGGCCACCGCTCTGCACGACGCGCCCGGTGCGCAGCAGGACCACCCGGTCGGCCACGGCGAGGGCCTCGCCCGCGTCGTGGGTGGCGTACACCGCCGCGGCCCCGAGGGCGCGGCGGCGGTCGCTCATCTCCTCCTGCAGCGTGGCCCGCAGGGCGGTGTCGAGGTGCGCGGTCGGCTCGTCGAAGAGGTACACCGACGCCTCGCGGGCCAGGGCGCGCGCGAGGCCGACCCGCTGCTGCTGGCCCCCGGACAGCTCGGCGGGCCGACGCTCCGCGAGCTCCGCGATGCCCATGCGCTCGAGCATGAGGCGGGCCTGCCGGCGGGCGTCGCGCGCGCGCGCCCCGCGGCGCCGCAACGGGTAGGCCACGGTGTCCACCGCGGTCATGTGCGGCCAGAGCGCGTAGTGCTGGAACACCACGCCGACCTGGCGACGCTCCGGCGGCAGCGACCGGGCGGGGGTCGCGACCGCCTGGCCGGCCACGTCCACCTCCCCGCGCGTCGGCGACACGAACCCGGCGACGAGGTGCAGCAGCGTCGACTTGCCCGCACCCGAGGGGCCGAGCAGCGCGACGGCCTCGCCCGGCTCGACGAGGAGGTCCACCCCGTCCAGGGCGAGCACGCGGCCGTAGGCCACCGCCACGTCGCGGCATGCCACTGCGGGGCCGGTCACCGGATCACTCGAATCCCGTCGGGCGTGCCCGTCCGCGCTGCAGGAGCATGGCGGGGCCGGCTACGGCCAGCACCGCTGCAGTGAGCAGCACCGCCAGCGCGGAGGTGGCGAGCACGTCGCCCAGCTGGTTCAGGTTCAGGATCACGACCGCGAGCGTCTGCGCCCCGGGGCCGTAGAGCAAGGCCGACATGGTCAGCTCGTGGAGGGCGAAGACGAAGACCAGCAGCCCACCGGCCGCGATCGCGGGGCGCAGCAGGGGCAGCGTCACCGTCCGGGCCGCCGCCGCTCGTCGCGCGCCGCTGGCGTGGGCGGCGCGCATGAGGTCGGGGGGGATGCCGTCCAGACCCGCCGCCAGCGAGCGGTGCCCGATCGCCCAGAACTTCGCGAGGTAGGCGACGAGGATCAGCGCCAGCGTGTCGCGCAGCCGCGCCCCGTGGGCCAGCAGGACGGCGACGGCCAGCGCCGAGCCCGGCAGCGCGAAGGTGAGCACGGCGGCGGTGCCCAGCGGCCGGCTCCACCGCTGGCGGGCGACGACGGCGAGCAGGCCCCCGAGCGCCAGCGTGCCCACCGCGGCGCCGACCGCGAGCTGCAGGCTGTTGGCGGCGGCCTGCCGGGCGGGTCCGGCGAGCACCGCGGCGAAGTTCGCCAGGGTCCAGTTGCCGGGCGTCGGCGCGACCCCGACCGCCGGTGACAGGGCGATCAGCACCAGGGCGAGCAGCGGTAGCAACACCGCCACCGCGAGGTAGGCCCAGATCGCCAGCGCCGGCAGCCACGGCCGGGGGCCCGCGATCGCGCCGCCGGCGGGGCTGCCGGTCCGCACTGCGCGGAACCGCAAGCCGACGGCCAGGTCCGTGAACCCGACGACCACGAAGGCGACGACCACCAGCAGGGAGGACAGGAGCAGCACGCGCCCGAACGCCACCGGGTCGGCCGACAGCACGAGGTCTTGGTAGATGCGGGTCGTCACCGTCGAGAACCCCGCTGGGCGACCGAGGACCGCCGGCACGCCGAAGGCGTTGGCGGCACCCACGAAGACCAGCGCCCCCGCGGCGACCAGGGCGGGGCGCAGCAGAGCCAGCGTCGTGGTGCGAAACGCCGTCCACGCGCTCGCCCCGCTGGCTCTGGCCGCGCGCTCCAGGTCCGGCTCGGCCCGCACGTTGAGCGCCGCGGCGATGATCGCGTAAGCCAGCGGCATGACGTTGACCGTGACCACCGCCACTACCCCGGCGGCGCCGTAGATGCCCGGCACCGCGACGCCCGTCAGCTGTTCGGAGAGGCCGGCCGTGCCGTACGCCCGCCCCCAGCTGAGCGCCGATACGTACGGGGGCACGAGCAGCGGCAGGACCAACCCCAGGCGCAGCCAGCGTCGGCCCGGCGCCGCGCTGCGCTCGGTGACCCAGGCGGCGGCGGTCGCCGCCGTCAGGGCGAGCACCACCACCACGGCCGAGGTCCACAGGGTGTTGACCAGCGGCCGGGCGAGTGCGCCCCCGGTCAGCCCGGCCATGGCCTGGGGGCCGTCGGCCAGCGCAGCGGCGAACAGCTCCCCCAGCGGGAAGACGACCAGGGCGGCGAGGGCCCCGAGGGCGACCAGCCCCGCCAGGGGCTTGGTGAGCCGCTCAGCCACCGAACGCCGAGCGCCACTCCTCCAGCAGGGCCTCGCGCTGCGCGAAGGTCTCGTCGTAGTCCGGGGCGATGGCCGGCTCGGTCTGGTGCTCCCACTCGACGTCGTCGCGGACCGGCTGCCAGCCGGTCCCGGCGATCGCCGCCTGCCCGTCCTGGCTGAGCACGAAGTCCACGAACGCCTCGCCGGTGTCGCGGGCCGCCGCCTCGCCGAGCACCGCGATCGGGCTCATGACCTGGATCGCCCCGGGCTCGGGCCACACGAGCTCCACGGGCGAGCCGTCCTCGATGGCGTCGCGCACCAGCTTGTCCAGCAGCATGCCGGCGGCGTACCGACCGTCGGCCACACCCGCCAGCACCTCGCCCGGCGCCTGCAGCTGCGTCGTGCCGTTGTCGGCCAGGGCCCGGAAGAACTCGGTGCCGAGCTGCTCCGCCTGCGCGAAGTAGCCCAGGGCGACCTGGCCGGAGCCCGCGAAGCCCGGGTCGAACACGGCGACCTGGTCGGCCAGCTCCGGGTCGGCCAGGTCCTGCCAGCTCGTCGGAGCCGGGGCGTGGTCCTCGCGGTGCGCGATGACGATGTTGAGCACCCGCGTGCCCCAGTAGGTGTCGGCGCGCATCGCCTCGGGCAGCGCGTCGGCCTCCGCCGGCTCGAAGGGGTGCAGCAGGCCCTGCGCCTCGTACGCCAGCATCGATGGCGGGTCGGTCATCCAGAACACGTCCGCCCGGATCTGCCCCTCCCGCTGCTCGGCGGCGACGCGGGCGTTGAACTCCGCTGTCGGGGCGCGGAACACCTCGACGTCGACGTCGGACACCGCCGACCAGGCGTCCACCACGGCGGCGACGGTGTCCTCGGTGACCGTGGTGTACAGCCGCAGCGCCTCGGTCGCGCCGTCGTCAGGCCCGTCGCCGGGCGTGCCCGCGTCCGTGCCGCAGGCGGCCAGCGCGAGCGCGAGCGCGACCAGCAATCCCGTCACCATCCGTGTCCGCATCAGTGCTCCTCAGCTGAGCGCCGCACCCGGTCCGGAATGGGTGACGCGCTCGTTGGTGATCGTCAGCTGCCGTGCGGTGAAGCGTCGCAGGTCCCTGAGCTGGCGTGGCGACAGCCGGTCGCAGACCCAGTCCCAGTGCAGCGCCACCCAGTCGCCGGGGGTTAGGTCGCCGACGAGGCCGAGCCCGTCGAGCGCCTGGGTGGCCGTCTCGGTCGTCGGGGCCCCGAGCCCCAGGCGCAGGCCGTCCCACGTCAGCGGACGCGACGACACCACGACGTGCTGGCCGTGCACCTCCACCACCCGGCCCCAGCGGATGCGGCACCGGTCGAGGATGCGCAGCGGCTCACCGCGCTCGGTCTGGCCGAGCAGGCCCACCCACGGGTACACGCCGAAGACGTGGAAGCTGTGGTGGCACACCGAGCCTTCTGGGACGCCCTGGGCCAGGAACCCCCACTGCTTGCCGGCCTTCCCGCGGAACCGGTCCTCGATCGTGCGCCCGAAGTCGGCGGTGGACACGTGATCGAGCAGGCTGTTGCCGATCCAGTAGGCCTCCACGACGCGGTAGTCGAACGGATCGGCGATGCCCGCGGCGCCGGCCAGCAGGGTCAGGTACGGCCACGGGCCGGTGAACGACCGGGCCAGCTCCGCGAGCCCGCCGTCGGTGACCCCCGCCGCTCGGTACTCGAGCATGGCGCGGTGGTCTGGAGGCCCGCAGAACCCCCGCTCGTTCGGCGGGTAGGCGTAGCGGGCGAACAGCTGCAGGCCGTCGTGCTGCCGGTATCCGCCAGCCGCGGTCGGGGGGCTGGTCGCCTGGCTCATTCCGGTCCTCCTCGGGAGGCTGGGTCGCGGGGTTTCCCCTCCAGTCTCGCGTGCATCCGGGGCCGGTGCCGTCAGTGGTCCGCCACGGGGTCATCGACGGGCGGGCCCTCGTCGTCGAGGTCGATGAAGTTGGTGACCTCCTCCTCGGGGGGCGGGGTGATCGCGGTCTCGACGCCGAAGTCGAAGAGCTCGACGGTGATCGTCGCCCTGCTGGGCGCCTGGAGGCGCGAGGGCTGCTCGACGGGCGCCGCATCGTCGGCGGGCTCAGGCGCGAGCGCATCGACGGTGTGGCGCATCTGACGCAGGAGCCCGTCGTCACCGATCCAGACGGTGATCACCAGCTCCTCGGCGTCGAGCTCCAGCAGGCGCTCCCGGGTCGACGCCTGCCGCTCCTGCGGGACCTGCGCGACCAGCCGTTCGAGGTCGAGCACGCCGGCGTAGCGGGTCGCCTCCCCGCCGCGGATCTCCTCGCGCCGGACCATGGAGACGGCGTCGATCGCCGGACCGAGGATCGCCAGCCGCTCGGCGGGGTTGCGCCCGCGCGGCTGGCCGATGCCGAAGAGGCCGACGTCCACGGCACCGCTCGGTCCACCGTCGTACTGGGAACGGACCCAGGCGGTCGGGGACTCCAGGTCCGAGCGCGTGTAGTAGACGTCGCCGTCCATGATCGTGGTGGCGGTGATCTCTTCGTCGGCCGTGAACCCCGTCGTGGGGTCGCCCATGTCGAAGCGCGCGCGGTCACCGGCGAAGTCGATCACGCCCTCGCTGGCGGTGATGAACGACGTGCCCCCCTCGCGCAGCACCAGGGTGGTCTCCACCCGGGCGCTGCCGGCGAGCCGGGTCCGCTCGGCGGCCTGCGTGATCACCCCCGGGTCGGCCGGCGTCGCCGGCTGGGCGTCGACCGCCCCGGGCCGCTGCGGCTCGTCGGTCCCGCAGCCCACGCCCCAAAGGGCCACCAGGACGAGCACGATCACCGAACGCCGCATGAGACCTATCCTTGGGGAGATGCCTCCAGCGTACCAACGGGACCCTCCTGCGGATCCTCCTGCACTGGGGGATCGACCAATCCGCTGAGCCGCCCGGGGGCGAACCCACACCGTCCGTCACCCTGTCGCGTTGGAGGGAGCTGCCACATGGCCATCGACCACCAGAGCGTCGGCGAGGACGGTGCGACGACCGACCCGGTCGGCCTGGCCAGGTACCTGGCGGCCAGCGACCAGTTCCACCGCGACACCTTCCTCGGCCGCGTCCTGCATCCGGGGACCCTGTCGTTTCGGGAGCGCGTCCCCGAGCACAGCATCCACATCCTGATCACCGGCAGCCAGGTCGCGATGCACGTCGACCGCTACGCGCCCCTGACGCTCACCCAGGGCGGCAGCCGGTACTCGTTCTGGCGGGCGGGAGCCCACAACCTCGCGCACCTGGCGGAGGACTTCCTGCGCCTGCTGACCGGCCGGCGCGGCGAGCACCGCTGCGTGCTGCGCTGCCAACGGGTGGACACCGGCGACGGCCGGCTCGACGCGATGCTCGTCGGGTCGGCGGCCACGCCCTGCGACATCCGTGCCGCCTGACCCCGCGATGGTGACGGTCTCGCCGGCCGCGTCCGGCGAGACCTGGCGTGTGCCGTTCAACGTCGTGGACGAGGTGGTCCACCTGCTCGACGCCGAGGCGGCTCCCTGGAGCGTCCAGCTCGAAGCCCGCGTCACGCGCAGCCTGGACGCGTCCCGCCTTCGCGCCGCCATGGACGTCGCGTTGCGCCGCCACCCGATGGCCCGCGCCCGCAAGGCCGCGTCGCGCCTGCGGCATCACCGGGACACCTGGGAGATCCCACCGGTGCCCGACCTGGATCCCCTGCGGGTCGTCGACTGCCCCGACGACGCGTCGCTGGACGCGGTCCGGGCGCGCCTGCAGAGCATGGCCGTCCCGCTGGTCGAGTCCCCACCACTGCGCGCGGTGCTCGCCCGGCACCCTGCCGGCGACGTGCTGATGCTCAACGTCAACCACGCGGCCTCGGACGGGTTCGGCGCGGTGCGCTTCCTGCGGTCGGTCGCCCGCGCCTATACCGGAACGGCCGATCCCCTGCCCGACCTCGACCTCCTCGACCACCGCGACCTCGTCGCACGGCTGCGGGCACCCGACGCCTCCACCCGCGCCCGGCGCGTGCTCGCCGTGGCGGAGAAGCTGCGCGACCTGGTCTCGCCGCCCGCGCGAGTGGCCCCCGTGCAGGCCCGCGACGCGGCCGGCTACGGCTTCCACCACCTCCGCCTCGGGCTCGGCGAGACCCGACGGCTCGTCGGCCTCGACCACCCGGGCAGCGTGAACGACGTCCTCCTGGCCGCGCTGCACCTGACGATCGCCGACTGGAACCGCCGCCATGGCGCACGCCCGCGACGGGTGACCGTGATGGTGCCCTCGAACCTGCGCCTGCCCGCCTGGCGGGAGGAGTCGGTGGGCAACTTCTCGCTGCCCGCCCGGATCTCGTCGAGCTCGCGCGATCGACGCACCCCCGCCGATGCGCTGGCCGCCGTCACCAGGCAGACCGCCCGCAAGAAGCGCAGCGGCATGGGCACCGGGCTGATCGAGCTGCTGGCCGGGTCACATCTCCTGCCCCTCTGGGGCAAGCACACCCTGGTCGCACTCCTCCCGCTGGCGGGCGACCGGCTCGTCGACACCGCCATCCTGTCCAACCTCGGCCGTCTCGACGACCCACCGTGGTTCGGCGACGACGCGGGGGAGACGGTCGAGGTCTGGTTCTCCGCGCCGGCGCGGATGCCGCTGGGGTTGTCCATCGGTGCGGTGAGCGTCGCGGGCTGCCTGCACCTGGTCTTCCGCTATCGCCACCGCGCCCTCGACCGCGACGCCGCTGCCGGGTTCGCCGCTGGCTACCGCGAGCACCTGCAGACGGTGGCCGCGTCGTAGCACCGCAGTCGTTCGGTAGGCTGCCCGCCAAAGCGTGCCGGACGGGACGGTGCTGACCAGCACGGAGAGGAGTGGGACGTCCATGGAGGACGCAGACGCGCGGGTGTGCTCGTTGTGCGGGAAGGCGCAGGAGCAGGTCCGCAAGCTCATCGCGGGACCCGGCGTGCACATGTGCGACGAGTGCGTCGCGTTCGGCACCGAGTTCCTCGCCGAGGGGGCGGAGGAACACGGCAGCGAGCCGGGCGAGCCGGCGGCGTGCTCCTTCTGCGGGACGGCGACGCCCGCCGGGGCGGCGGTCGCGAGCCCCGATGGCGTGCTCGTCTGCAAGCAGTGCGTCGACCTCGGCCAGAAGATCATCGACGAGGCGTTCGCCGAGCCGCCGAGCGGACCTTAGCCGGGGCGGCCCCGCGAACCGCTCGTAGCACCTGTGCTACACTCCGTCTATGACGAGAACGATCACCCAGCGCGAGCTGCGCAACAACAGTGGCCAGATCATGCGCGCCCTCGACCGCGGCGAGGAGTTCATCGTCACCCGCAACGGCATCCCCGTGGGTGAGCTCCGACCGGTGCGACGCCGCTTCGTCGATCAGGCGGTGATCCACAAGGCCTTCGGGAGTGCCGCCCCGATCGATCCGGAGCAGTTCCGCACCGACGTGGACGCCGTCGTGAACCAGGACGTCGAGCCGCGCGCTTGAACACCCCCGAGGCTCCGTCACGAACGGTCGAGCGCGGGCTGCTGGACACCTCCGTCGTGATCGACCTCGACCAGATAGATCCGCAACAGTTGCCCCGGGAAGCGGGTATCGCCGCCCTGACACTGGCAGAGCTAGCAGCCGGCCCGCATGCCACCGACGACACGGCTGAACGCGCCCGCCGCCAGGAGCGGCTCCAGCGGGCTGAAGCCACCTTCGACCCGCTACCGTTCGATGACGAGGCAGCGCGCGCCTACGGGCGGATCTACGCCGCCACACGAGCGAGCAAGCGCAAGCCACGCGGCCCCCGGGCAGTCGACCTCTTGATCGCCGCGGTGGCGCTCGCCAACGATCTCCCGTTGTTCACTCGCAACCCCGCCGACTTCGCACACCTTGAAGAAGCCGGCCTGCAAGTGCGTCCCATATGAATGCTGCGCTCAGCAACCGCACCGGTCCAGCTGGGTCCGACCACCTTCCTGAGATCGCCCGGACTCCAACCCTTGCCGGGTTGGGTTGAACATCCGAGTGCGCTCAGCATGCGCAAGCTCGGGCAGCGACTCGGGGTCGAGGCGATGTCGCTGTACAACCATGTGGCCAACAAGGACGACCTCCTGGACGGGATGATCGATGTCGTGTTCAGCGAGATCGACCTGCCCGCCAGCGATGCCGGCTGGCGCACGGCCATGCGCCAGCGGGCGGCCCCGGTGCGCGAGGCACTCGCGCGACACCCCTGGGCGACCGGGCTGATGGAGCTACGGACAACGCCCGGGCCGACGAGCCTGCGCCACCACGAGGCGGTGCTGGACAGCCTGCGCGAAGCGGGCTTCTCGATCGAGGACGCCACCCACGCCTACTGGCTCCTGGACAGCTACATCTACGGGTTCGCGATCCAGGAGGCGCGCCATGCCGCGCCAGCGGCACCCAGTAGTCATCGGAGGGATCGTCCACGACGACGGCAGGGACGGTCTCCGGATCTGAGAAGACCTCAGCGAAATGCGCCAGTTGCTCGGCGAGTTCTCCAGCGTCGGCGACGCTGAACCAACGCCGGACCCGCTCGTCACCGGCACGTTGCACGAAGCGCTCGAGCACACGTGGCGAAACGATCAGCGTGGTGCGGCGAGTCACCACCACCCGAACCGACCGGTCACTCGTCCCACCGGGGCGCGATCAACGCCGACAGCAACACGTTGGGGTCGATGACGGCCCGCAACGCTAGCGCCCGTAAACGATCTCCGCCGCCTCCGCTTCGGACAGCGGCTCGGGGTTGCGGGCCTGGACCTGGTCGAGCCTTTCGAGAAACAGGTTACGAGCCAGCCGGTCGTTGACCCACTGCTCTGGGTCCACACCTTCTGCGGCCGCAGCTCGTTCGACCCTGGCCGCCACCTGCTCGTTGAGTCGCACTGTCCGTGTTCCGCTCATCGCCTCCAGCGTACCCCCCCCTGCGGTCCTACCTACCCGGCGAGGTCCGCACTCGTCCCCACGCGCGAGGGCGATCAGACCGTAGTCGGCTGTGCCTTCAGGTGGGCTAACGCTGAGTCAGGGTTCGAGGCGTTGTATCGAGGAGACCCGGCCGATGCGCTGATCGAATGACGCCACGACGCCGACACCGGAGGCTTCAGCCGAGCCCACCAGATAGGCGTCGGCGAAGTCGAGCCGTTCGACTTCGTACAACTCGATCGTGCGCAACAGCAGCGCGTCGTCGACGGTCATGACCGCAGGGAAGGCAATAACGGAACGGGCGAGTTCCGCCACGCGCTGGCGCTCCACTTCATAGTAGGACTCTAGGACGTAGACCATCTCGGCCAAGACCAAGTCGACCAGCAACAGCTGGTCGGCTTCCGCAAGGAAGCGGGTCGCCCGAGCGGCGAGCTCGGGCGGGTCCCAAGTCAGGTGGCGAACCAGGATGTTGGTGTCGACGAAGGCGGTCACGACTCGGATGCCGCGCGGGCACGCCGAGTCTCCCGGCGCACCTGGTCCCAGGGTGTCCCGCGCTTGGCCGCCGGCACGTGCACCGTCCCCGCAACCGTGAGCAGGTCGGGGGTCTTGGCCAGCACCGCCCGCTCGCCTTCGATTCTGAACACCACCCGGTCGCCCGGAGCGAGCCCGAGATGGTCGCGCAACGCCTTGGGCAGTGTGACCTGTCCCTTCGAGGTAACCGTTGCCCGGACGTCCATCCCTTCCTCCTTACTATATCCTCCAAGTAAGGATAGCATCGGGTTGTCGCAGTGCCATGGCAACGAGCGACAGCTCCCGTTCGATCTAACCCGGCGAGGACCGCGTTGGCGCGGTCGTGGACAGGGCAGCGTCTCAGGCCGGGCCCCAAGCATGTACAATGCCCGGGAGGGGAGATGTACAGGAGGTCGGTGGTGTCCGAGGTCGGGGTTGCGGAGCTGCGCCGGGATCTCAAGCGCTGGGTCGAACGGGTTCAGGCCGGCGATGAGGTCATCATCACCGATCGCGGCAATCCAGTGGCGCGCCTAGTGGGAGCCGGGGTGCCTTCAGTGCTAGAGCGGCTCACCGTAGAGGGGCGGATTAGTCGCCCGGTACAGGAGCGACCATCCGCACGTGGCTTGCGACGCATCGGGTCGCAGGGCGCGGTGTCGGGGTATGTCTCCAGCGAGCGTGAGGCTCGCCGAGCGTGATCGCGTACTTCGACGCCAGCGCGCTAGTCAAGTTGATGATCGAGGAACCGGGCAGTAACGACGCCGCCGCGCTGTGGGACGGCGCGGACGCGGTGCTGTCGAGCCGGGTTGCAAACGCTGAGGTGCGGGCGGCCCTCGCTGACGCGCAGCGCGCGGCACGGTTGACCACCGAGCAGCATGAGGAGGCCAAGCGGCTCTGGGACGGTCTGTCTGCAGCCTTGCGACTCGTGGAGCTGTCCGAAGGTGTGTCTCAGCATGCGGGCGATCTGGCCGAGAGGTACGCGCTGAGCGGCTTCGACGCGGTCCATCTCGCCAGCGCCCTTCTCGTGGACGGCGATGGATTGGTCGTTGCGACATGGGACACTCGCCTGGCTGCCGCGACCGTCGCGGTGGGCGTTCCCACGCTTCCGGATCGGCGTTGAGGGGCGCGCGGCGCGATAGGACCAGCTCCTCCTCATGGACAGCCCCAGTCCGTACATCGAGTGCGGCAGAACCCGGCAAGGGCTGAAGTCGACAAAGGCTCCGCGGGACGTTATGCCGTGCTGTACGACGCTGGTCGCAGCACGATATTCGAGGCGTGCATCGCGATGCGGCGCAGGACGGCCAGGAGCTCCGGATTGATGTCCTTGATCGCTTCGCCGATCTCGATGAAGCGAACGGCGTCGAAGATGAGACCGTCGTCGAGGCTGCCCCGCCGCAGGTGGGACGCGATCGCGTCAGGCCGACGCGACGATGTCCGCGAGCCGCTCGTCGTTGCGTCGGCTCATAGGGGAATCGCTTCGGCGAGGACCTCGGCACCGGCCTTCGGAGCGCCGCCTCTCGGGCGAGCAGATCGCTCCGTGAGAACTCCGACGAGGGCTCCCTGGTCATCGACCACCGGCGCACCACCGATCTGCTCGCGCAGCAACAGTAGGCAGGCCACGTGCAGCGGTGTGTCCTCGGGCAGTGCGATCAGGTCCGGCGTCATGAGGTCGCGCACCCGCAGCCCCCAGCGAGGGACGCGGCCATGTCCCGGTCGGGACCGCCCGGCTGAGCTGAGCTCGCCCGCCCGCAGAACCCGGTGAGCGGTCACCCGGGTGGCGTCCCGGACGCCGAGCGGAGGCTCGTGCACTTTTGTGGCTCGCCTCGGCGTGACACATCCCGACGTCGAGCGCCGGCGCGACCACATCGATTCCTGCCCGTAACACGCCGGTACCCTCGCGGGAACGTGCCGCGCGCATCCTCATGGCCATGCACAACCATCTGCCCGTGCGCTCACCGCCGGCCCCCGCCGCGCCCGCGGAGGCCTCGTGCGGTCCCGGCGGCGGTTGTGGGGACGCACCCGCCCCGGACGCGACCGTGCGCACGTTGATCGACGAGTTCCTCGCCGCGGAGGCCGGCACGGCCGTGCAGCGCTTCTCGCGGCGCCACGACGCCGAGCAGGCCGCCGAGGCTGCCGCGGCTGCCGGCGCGCCGCCGGCGCAGGCCCGCTGGTACCGCGACCTGCTGCCGGCCACCCCGCCGGGCCCTGGGCAGCAGTACGCCTTCGAGGTCGACCTCGACGCGTGCTCGGGCTGCAAGGCGTGCGTCGTGGCCTGCACCAACCTCAACGGCCTGCCCGAGGGCGTGTCGTTTCGCTCCACCGGCACCCTGGTCGGCGCCGGCGGCGACGCGCCGGCGGTGCTGCGCACCGTCACCACGGCGTGCCATCACTGCGCCGACCCGGGCTGCCTGAACGGCTGCCCCGCCAACGCCTACGAGAAGGATGCGCTCACCGGTGTGGTCCGCCACCTCGCCGACCAGTGCATCGGCTGCCGCTACTGCACACTGATGTGTCCCTACGAGGTGCCGCGCTACGACGCCGAGGCCGGCATCGTGCGCAAGTGCGACCTGTGCCAGGACCGGCTCGCCGACGGCGAGGCGCCCGCGTGCGTGCAGGCGTGCCCGACCGAGGCGATCGCCATCCGGGTGGTCGACCTCGACGACGTCGACGCGGCCGCCGACGAGCCGTGGCCGTTTGCCTCCCCCGCGCCGGCCACCACCCGACCGGCGACGCGCTACCGCAGCAGCGAGGACCTGCGCAACGGGGTGAGCGCGGTCGACACCGGCGCCCTGTCCCCGGCCGGTGCCCACCCGCCGTTGTCGGTCATGCTCGTGCTCACCCAGTTCGCCGTCGGCACCCTCGCGGTCCTCGTGCTCGGCGGCGGGCTGCTGCCACACCTCCACCAGCTCGCCGCGGTTCCCGCCGCCGTCGCTGCGCTCGGCACCGCGGTCACCGGCCTCGCCGCCAGCGTGGGCCACCTCGGCCGTCCAAGCCAGGCGTGGCGGGCCGTGCTCGGCGTCGGCCACTCGTGGCTGTCGCGGGAGATCGTCGCGTTCGGCGCCTTCGCCCCCGCCGCGGCCGTCTACAGCGCCGGCCTCGCCGGCGTCGCGCCGCTCGACCGGGCGGTCGGGTGGCTCGGCCCGGTGGCTGTGGCGCTCGGGCTGGCCGGCGTGGGGACCTCCGTCATGGTGTACGCCGTCACCGCGCGCCGCTGGTGGTCCCTGCCGCGGGTGGCTGCCCGCTTCGCCGCCACGACCGCGCTGGGTGGCCTCGCCACCACCCTGGCGGTGGCGACCGTGACCGGTGCGGTGACCGGCACGAGCGCCGCCCCCGTCGTCCCGCCGCTGGCGGTCCCGCTGACCGTCGTGGCGGTGCTCGTCGGTCTCGCCGAGCTCGGGTTGCTGCGCCACCGGCACGGCCCGCCCAGCGACGAGCTGGCCCGCACCGCCCGCCTCCTCACCCGCCAGCTCGGCACCCTGTGCGTGCTGCGCACCGCCACCCTCGCCGTCGGGGCGGTGCTCGCGCCGTGGCTGGCGCTGCGGATGCTCACCGTCGCGCGCACCTCCCCCACGGCCGCCGCGGTGACCGCGGTGGTCGGCCTCCTCGCCCTGCTCGTCGCCGAGCTGTGCGAGCGCTGGCGTTTCTTCACCGCCAGCGCCCCCGACCGCATGCCCGGCAGGCTGCCGTGAGCGCCGACGACCCGGTGCACCAGTTCCTGCGCCGCCACGACGGCCCACGGACACGCGAGCTTCGACGCGCGCCGGGTGGCTTCGACCTCGGGCAGGTGCCCGCCGGCCGGGTCCCCGACGCGGTCGTACGCAGCATCTGCGGGTACTGCTCGACCGGCTGCTGCCTCGACGTGCACCTGCAGGACGGCCAGGCGGTCGGGCTGACGCCCACCACCGCCTACCCGGTCAACCACGGCACGGCCTGCCCGAAGGGCTGGGAGGCGCTCGCGCCGCTGCGCGCCGACGACCGGGCCACCACCCCCCTCGTCCGCGACCGGCGGGGCCGTCTGGCCCCCACCGACTGGGGCGGCGCCCTGGAGCGCTTCGTCGACGGGATGGCCAGCATCCAGCGCCGCCACGGCCGCGGGGCGGTCGCGTTCCTGTCCACCGGGCAGATCCCCACCGAGGAGATGGCGCTGCTCGGCGCGGTCGCCAAGTTCGGCATGGGCATCGTCCACGGCGACGGCAACACCCGCCAGTGCATGGCCACCGCGGTGACCGCCTACAAGGAGTCGTTCGGGGCCGACGCGCCGCCCTACACCTACGCCGACCTCGCCGCCTCCGACGTCGTCGTCCTGATCGGCTCCAACCTCGCGGTCGCCCACCCGATCCTGTGGGAGCGCCTGCAGGCCAACCCCCACGACCCCGCGGTCGTCGTCGTCGACCCGCGCCGCACCGAAACCGCCGCGGGCGCCACCCAGCACCTCGCCCTGCGGCCCAAGTCCGACCTCGCGCTGCTCTACGGGCTCGGTCACCTGCTCCTGGCCCGCGACGCCGTCGACCACGCCTTCGTCGCGGCGCACACGCGCGGCTTCGAGGCCTACGCAGCCCACGTCGCCGCGTACCCGCCCGAGCGGGTCGCCGCGCTCACCGGTCTGCCGGTCGACCAGCTCGAGCACTGCGCCGACACGATCGCGGCCGGCCGCGCCGTGTCGCTGTGGTGGACGATGGGCGTCAACCAGTCCCACGAAGGCACCCGCACCGCCCAGGCGGTCATCGACCTCGCGTTGCTCACCGGCAACATCGGCCGTCCTGGCACCGGCGCGAACTCCATCACCGGGCAGTGCAACGCCATGGGTTCGCGGCTGTTCTCCAACACCACGAACCTGCTCGGCGGGCACGACTTCACCGACCCCGCCCACCGCGCCGAGGTCGCGCGCATCCTCGACCTCGACGCAGGCCTGATCCCCACCGAGGCGAGCCTGCCCTACCACCGCATCATCGAGGGCATCGCCACGGGCACCATCCGCGGCCTGTGGGTGATCGCGACGAACACAGCGCACTCGTGGATCGGCCAGCGCGACGTGCACGACCTGCTCGACCGGCTCGACTTCCTCGTCGTGCAGGACATGTACGCCACGACCGAGACCGCCCGCCGCGCCGACCTCGTCCTACCCGCCGCCGGGTGGGGAGAGAAGGAGGGCACGTTCATCAACTCCGAGCGGCGCATCGGGCGGGTCCGCAAGGTGTCACGCGCGCCCGGGCTGGCCCTGTCCGACTTCGCGATCGTGCGGCTGCTCGCCGAGGCGTGGGGCTGCGGCGAGCTGTTCGCCGCCTGGGACTGTCCCGAGGCCGTCTTCGGGCTGCTCCAGGACCTCTCGCGGGGTCGGTTCTTCGACTTCTCCGGCATCGGCGGCTACGACGACCTTGACGAGCAGGGCGGCATCCAGTGGCCCCAGCCCATCCCCGGCGCCCGCCCCGAGCGCGAGCGGCGATTGTTCGCCGACGGCGTCTTCCACACTCCCGACGGGCGGGCGCGCTTCGTCGTCGACGACCCGCGGCCGCCGGCGGAGACGGTACGGCCGGCGCGCCCGCTCGTGCTGCTGACCGGGCGCGGCTCGTCGGCGGAGTGGCACACCGGCACGCGCACGTCGAAGTCGCCCGGACTGCGCCGGCTGACCCCCGGCGAGCCCTACGTCGAGCTGGCGCCCGCTGACGCCGCCGCGCGTGGCATCGAACCCCACGACCGGGTGGAGGTGGCCTCCGAGCGTGGCCGGATGCAGGCGCGCGCGTTCGTCACACCGACGATCGCCGCGGGCCAGGTGTTCCTGTCGATGCACCACGCCGACACGAACCAGCTGACGATGCCGAGCTTCGACCCCTACTCCCACCAGCCCTCCTACAAGCACGCCACCGTCGAGGTCCGCCGCCTCCGCTCCGTCTCCCGGCAGGCCCGTTGATGCCCCGTACCGCCGCCGGCGGGCGACTCGCCGCACTGTGGTCGTTCTCCGGGCGCGCCCGCGTCCTACACCTGACCTGGCTCGCGCTCTCCTCACGTTCGTGGTGTGGTTCAACTTCGCGCCGTTCGCCTCCACGATCGGGCGCCAGCTCGGTCTCGACCGCACGCAGCTGACGACGCTCGCCCTGTGCATCGTCGCCCTGACGGTGCCGGCGCGAGCAACCTCCACGACCGCGTTGGCCATGGCTGCTGGGCCAGGACGCTGCCGCGGCTCGGTCCTGCTCCGAGCCACGCCGGCGGGCCCCGGCGGCAGCGATCGTCACTGCAGAAGGCGAATTCGGCAGCGAGGCCCAGGGGCGCGGGCGAGCCGAGCGTCACCGGTCAGCAGTTCGCAGCTCAAGACCTCGGCAAGCGCGATGTAGGTAGCGTCGTATGCCGTGACGTTGGCGCGTAGCTCGTAGCCCCCCCTCAACAGGGGAAGCGTCGGGTAACGCGCCAGCTCGATGGCTTCGAGATCGTCAATGGCCTCGGCAAAGCGCGTGTCGGAGACCGTGCCGTTGATCCACCGCTTGCGCAGCACGGCGAGTGTCTCCACGTCCACCAGATCCGGCGCGGCAAGCTCTCCGGCAAGGCCGACCTCGCGCCGCGCCCGCTGACCGTCGAGGTCGTCGTCGCCGATCACGTTGGCCAAGACCGACGCGTCGACCACGATCACCGACGCGACCGCTCCTCGGCGAGGTCATCGACGGCCTGCTGGAGCCCGACCTCACCGCCGCGGTGCTGCTCGATGCGCTGCAGGACGTCCTCGAGCGTGGGCTTCTCGGCGAGGCGCTTCAGCTCGGTCGCCAGGTACTGCTGCAGCGACTGTCCACGCTGCTTGGCCCGTCGCTGTAGTTCTGCGTGGACGTCCTCCGGCAGGTCTCGTACAAGAACGGTTGGCATGCTTTCATTATGCTAGCACCCGGCACCGGAGGCAAGAGGGCCGAGACGGGGGCGGCGATTGTGCTACGTTGGCCACATCGTGTTCTGAGGAGGACAGGCGCATGGCCACACGACACGTCACAGTCCGACTCGACGCCGACGTGGTCGGTCGCCTCGATGCGCGCAGCCAGAGCACGGAACGCAAGCGGCCCGAGCTGATCACGCGCTACGTCGACGAGGGCATGCGCATGGAGGACCACCCGGGCATCGTGTTCCGCTCCGGGCCCGCCGGACGGCGCGCGGGGTTGGCCGCGGGACCCGACGTCTGGGAGGTCATGCGCGTGGTGCGCAACGTCGAGGGCAGCGGCGAGGCCGCCGTCACCGAGGCAGCCGAGTGGCTCAGCCTTGCGCGCGAGCAGATCGACAGCGCGGTGCGCTACTACAGCGAATACCCCGACGAGGTCGACCGCTGGATCGACCGCGTCGACGAGGAAGCCCGCCGAGCGCAACAGATCTGGCAGCGCCGCCAGGACGCCCTGGCGTGAAGTTGCTGATCGACGAGCTGTGGCCCGCCACACTCGCCGAGGAACTGCGCCGCCGAGGTCACGACGCCGTTGCCGTCACAGAACGGCCGGGCCTCGCGCACCGCAGGGACGACGTGATTTTCGACCATGCCGGCAAGGAAGGACGGGTGGTGTTTACCGAGAACGTCCCCGACTTCGTCCCGCTCGCGGCCGGCGTGCTGTCCACCGGTGGCACGTTCCCCGGGCTGCTCCTCACCTCGAACGCCGCGTGGCCGCGAGGCAACCCCAGGACGCTGGGGCGGGTCGTCCGCGCTCTGGACGCGTTCCTGTCCGCACACCCGTCCGACACCGCACTCCAGGGGTGCATCGAGTGGCTCTCCCAGGTGTGACCCGGACGCTTTCTGGGCGGCCTCCCACCAGCGAGGGATACAGGGTCGGCCTGGCTCCCGTTGATGCGGTAGCTGGTTACCTTGACCACGCCTGCAGCCCTGGGGGCCAAGATGCTGCGGCGGTCCGACCATGCGTGCCGCTCGGTCGATCACGGGGCCGGGCGGCGGCGGGAGGTGGCGGTGCGTGCGAGCAGCGCCAGGCCGGCGAGCAGCAGCGCGACGCTGGCGCCCAGCAGCAGACGCCGCGGGCTGGTGGCGGGCATCGCGGCGGTGGCGTGGGCGAGGTCTTGTTTGTTGGAGGCTTGGGTGCCGGTGCGGGTGTCGGCCCACACGGCGTGGGCGGTGCGGTCGGTGGCGACCAGGCCCAGGCGGCTGCCGAGGTCGGGTAGGTCGCGTTCGCTGCCCAAGCCGACGCGCGAGTCAAACGCCCGGTCGGACAGGCGCACGCTGGGGGTGAAGGAGGCGCCGTGGTCGTGGGAGGACTGCAACGACACTTCGTTCATGATGTTGGCGGGGTCGGCGCGCCGGTCGTAGTAGATGACGTCCAGGCGCCCGCCGGGGGCCACGGCCAGGGCGGGCAGGTACTGGTCGGTGGCGTCTTCGGCGCCCAGGTCGGGCACCCGCACCGGGTCGGCGAACGTGGCGCCGGCGTCGTGCGAGGTCCACACCCACACGTCGGCGTCGCCGGCGCGGGCGTCGTGGAAGCCGGCGTAGACCCGGCCGCCGTCCACCACCAGCGACGGTGACGGCGGGAAGAACGCCACGACCCGCCCGGTGGGCACCAGCGCGTCGTCGACGAGCGTGTCGGTCCAGGTGGCGCCACCGTCGCTGGAGCGGGCCAGCAGCAGACGCCACGGGCCGGGGTAGGCGGGGCCTCCCCGCCCCTCGTGGCCGCCGTGGTAGTCCAGGCGGTCATCGCCCACGTCCAGGTAGAGGGTGTAGACGGTGCCGTCGTCGCCGACCACGCTCGTGGGGGCCAGCACCCGCCGGTGGGGGTCGGTGACGGCCACCGGGTCGGTCCAGGTGGCGCCGGCGTCGTCGGAGCGCGCGACCCGCACGGGGTTGGCGGTGCCGGGGAACCCAAGCGGGCCGACCTCGCCGGCGTGCACCCACGACAGGTACAGCCGGGCGGGCTCGGCGGGGTCGGCGGCCAGGCGCAGCTGGAAGGCGCCCGGGCCGGTCACCTGCACGGGCTCGCCGAAGCTCACCCCGCCGTCGGCGTCGGCCGAGGTGGCGACCCACGCGGCGTTGGGGGTGTTGCCCCGCCCGGCCAGGGTGACAAACGACACGTGCAACGTGCCGTCGGCGGCGAACGCGGCGTCGGGCGCGAAGCAGCGTTCGGGGCGCTCCTCGCCGGCGGGGAACGGGATCTGGGATGCGGCCCACGTCTGGCCGGCGTCGGTCGAGGTGTGCAGCGCGCACGAAAAGCTCGGCGTGTCGATCCGGTTGACCACGACGAGTCGGTCGGCGTCGGTGGGGTCGGCGACCAGCGTCGGGGAGTTGTGCGCGGTGATGTCCAGCGGGTCGGCGGCGCCGGCGTTGACCGGCGTGTTCGCCTCGACCACCCGCGGTGCGGTGCCCAGCGACATCCCGACCAGTCCCAGGCCTGCGCCGAGGGCGAGCAGCGCGGCCGCCAGCAGGCCCGCCAGCCACCGCCGCCCCGGATCGGACGCCCGCTCGGGCGCGGCGGTCGGGGTGGCCGCGGAGGCGGTCACGCCACACGCCCAGCGCCCGGCGCGGCGGGCTGCGCCACCGCCCCGGTGGTCGCCGCCGCCGCCTCGGTGGCCGCCGCCGCCTCGGTGGTCGCCGCCGCCGGCTCGGCGGGTGGGGACGCGACCACGGCGGGTGGGGCGGGCAGCGGGTCACCGGCGACCAGCGCCTCAAGCTGGCCGGCGGTCAGGGTCTCGCGTTCCAACAGCGCCGCAACGATGCGGTCAAGGACCGCCCGCGATCCGGTCACGACTGCGTGGGCGCGCTCGTAGGCGTCGGTGTCGACCAGCCGGCGGACCTCGGCGTCGACCGCCTGGGCGACGGCCTGCGAGCCGGCGTCGGGGCGGTAGGCGACTCGGCCCAGCGCGGGGCTCATGCCCAGCTCGCAGACCATCCGCCGGGCGATGGCGGTGACCGCGGCCAGGTCGCTGGCCGAGCCGGTGGTCGCGTCGCCGAACACGACCTCCTCGGCGACCAGCCCGCCCAGACCCACCGCCATGCGGTCGAGCAGCTGCTCGCGGGACACCAGCACCCGGTCGTGGGCGTCCACGGTCGTGCAGTGACCCAGCGCCCCGCCGCGCGCGACGATCGACAGCTTGTGGGGCGGGTCCGCGCCGGGCAGCACCGCCGCGACCAGCGCGTGGCCGGCCTCGTGGTAGGCCACGATCCGCCGTTCGTCCTCGGACAGGATCACTCCCCGCGACGCCACCCCCAGGCGGGTCCGGTCGATGCCCTCCTCGACCATGTCCATGGCGACCTCGGCCCGGCCGGCGCGGGCGGCCAGCAGCGCCGCCTCGTTCAGGACGTTGGCGAGGTCCGCGCCGGAGAAGCCCCGGGTCAACCCGGCGACGGCGTCGAGGTCGACGTCTGCGGCCAGCGGCTTGCCCGCGGCGTGCAACGCCAGGATCGCCCGGCGCCCCGCCCGGTCGGGCAGGCTCACCGCGACGTGGCGGTCGAAGCGCCCCGGGCGGGTCAGCGCGGCGTCGAGCAGGTCAGGGCGGTTGGTGGCGGCCATGACCGTCACCGCGGACGCGGCGTCGAACCCGTCGAGCTCGGTCAGGATCTGGTTGAGAACGTGTTTTGGAAGGGGTCATCTGGCCGTTGCGGGCTGCCACGGGCGACG
>JBBDQS010000009.1:0-10272 GCA_040905805.1 Egibacteraceae bacterium
GGTCGCGGACCCGGTCGTGCTCGCCGGTGTCGAAGACCTCGCCGAGTAGCTCGAGCAGCTCGCGGAAGAACACGCCAGCGTCGGCGTCGGCGTCGGACAGGCCCCTACCCCCAGGCAAAGTTCCCTGGGAGCCGCCAGGGACGCGCCAGACGGGAAGCGCGTGGAATCAGCTATCAGCGAGGAACCCCCGATCCGTTGCCTCGGGGACGCCGCGCTGGCCGTGCCAGTCAGCGAGCTACCCGAGGGATCGTCACCGCAGAGGTCAACGGGGTGACGTTTGCGTTCGTCGCTGACCCCGCGCCAGGTGGTTGTGGGTTGGTGAACTCGCGCACGCTGGATGATCGCCTGGGGTCCCCTGGCGATGGTCGACAGGGAGTGGCGGAGCGCCGCCCGGCAACTTGTTTCCGGGTGACGCTCCGCACCGTCCGCGCGGGAGGAGAAATGGGAGCGTTCGCGCAACACCCTGGCAACCCGGGAGAGCCGGCCCGCTATTCCCGTCTCACCGTCGTGACAATCGAGACCGCGAGTGCCACCAAGGCGGCGAGTCCTGCGACAAGCAACGACTCGCCGAGCGCGTCCTCGCCGAACAGCACCGGGCCGCGCAACCACCCGACGGCGTCGAGCGCGCACGCCTACCCGCGCGCCTTCGACGGATCACCCTTCACCATCGAGCTCGCCGGCAGCCGGGCCACGGTCGGGTACGAACCCGGCGAGTCCGCGACGTGGATGTTCGGCGGCAACTCCAACTGGCGGGGACCCGTGTGGTTCCCGCTCAACTCCCTGCTGATCAAATCGCTACGCCGCTTCCACCGCTTCAGCGGGGCGGACCTGACCGTCGAGCTGCCGACCGGCTCGGGCCACCAGGCCGACCTCGCCGGGGTCGCCGACCAGCTGTCTCGGCGTCTCATCGGGCTGTTCTGCGACGACGAGCACGGGCGCCGTCCCGCCTTCGGGACCGCGGAGCGGCTCCAGACCGATCCGACCTGGCACGATCGGCTGCTGTTCTCCGAGTACTTCCACGGCGACACCGGCGCCGGGCTGGGCGCATCGCACCAGACCGACTGGACCGGGCTCGTCGCCGACCTGATCGTGCGCCGTCACGCCGGACCGGCCGCCGACGCCCCCACGGACCCATGACCCAATCCCACGACCCCGAACCGCACGCCATAACCTTCCTGTCGCGTCCAGTCCTCACCAACGTCGTCGCGGAGGTCAGGGGAGGATGTCGAGGATCACGTCGAAGCCGCCTTCTCGGCGTCCGATGCCGAAGAACTCCTTGACCTTGGCCTCGGCGTACCCGAGGGCCTGTGCCAGCTCGATCTTGGGCGGGATGATCAGCTCGTGAGGGTCTACGCAGGCCACCACCACCGACGGTCGTGGCGATCGGAGCGCCGTGCGGAGGGCCTCGTCGAGCTGGTCGGGGGTCCGGGCCGTGTGGCCCTCGGCCCCGAAGGCCTCGGCGATGCGTGCCAGGTCCTGACGGGGGATGCCGGTCTGCTGCTCGGCGAAGCCCTCTGACTCCTCCTCGACCGTGATCAGCCCCAGCTCGCCGTTGTCGAAGACGACCACGGTGATAGGCAGTTCCAGGTCGGCAGCGGTCATGAGGTCGCTGGGCAGCATGGTGAACGACCCGTCGCCGACCAGCGCGACGACCTGCCGGCCCGGGTGGGCCAGTTGCGCCCCGATCGCCGCGGGGATTCCGTAGGCCATGCTGGCCAGGTTCCCCGAGAGGGTGAACTGCTGGCCCTCGCGTGCGGCGAGGTGACGGGCGGTCCACGCGGTGACCGTTCCGGTGTCGCACACGATGATGGCGTCGTCGTGGAGGTAGGCACCGGTGATCGCAGCGACCCGTTCGGGCTTCAACGGCACCGACTCGCTGGTCTCGAACCACCGCATCCACCGACGCCACCGGGCCATGTCCTCCTGCGCTCCCTCGAGGAATGATCGGTCCTGCCGCTGCGGCAGCCGCTCCAGCAGCCCCTCCAGCGCCGGACCCGCGTCAGCGACGACCGGTGCTGCCACCGGGAACCGACGCCCGATCCGGCTCCGCTCACGGTCGATCTGGACAGCGGGCACGTCGTGGCCGGGGTAGAAGTCGGTGTAGGGGAAGTCCGTGCCGACCATCAGCAGCGCATCGCAGTCGCCGACGGCGTTGACCGCCGCGCGGGTTCCCAGGAGCCCGAGCCCCCCGACGGTCAGCGGGTGGTCGTCAGCCAGAAGCGCCTTCGCCTTCAGCGTCTTGATGATCGGGGCGCCCAGCCGCTCGGCCACGGCCACCAGTTGCGGGACGGCGCCCTCACAGCCGATGCCCGCAAGGATCAGCGGCTTCTCGGCAGCAGCCAGCACCTCCACGGCGGCCGCGAGAGCGTCGTCGCTTGGCGCCATGGGACTGGCCGCGGGGACCGGTGCCGGCGTCGGCAGCGGGTCAGCCGCTGCCGTCGCCACATCCGCGGGCAGCGCGAGGTGGGCCACCCCAGGCTCGCTCAGCGCCGCCAGGCAGGCCTGCACCGCAAGCGTCGGCATCTGGCCGGCATCGACGACGGTCTCGGAGAACACCGCGACGCTGGAGAACAGCGCGGACTGGTCGACCTCCTGGTGGGCGTGCGTGCCGATCTTCGCGGTCTCCACCTGACCGGTGACCGCGATGACCGGCGCATGATCCAAGGCCGCGTCCATCAGGCCGTTCAGCAGATGCACCGCACCCGGCCCCGCAGTGCCCACGACCGCCGCGAGCTTGCCGGTCAGCTTGGCCTGGGCGCTGGCCGCGAACGCCCCGGCCTCCTCGTGACGGACGTGCACGAACGTGAGATCGGGATGCCGCCGGATGCCGTCGATGACGGCGTTGATGGCATCACCAGGGATGCCGAAGACCTGGCGGACACCCGCAGCGGCCATCGCATCGAGCAGGACGTCACTGACGGTGGAGGACATAGGCTGTACTTCTCCCTAAATGGCGTGCGCCGAACGTGGTTCGCTCGGTCGCGGTCTGAGCGGTGACTCCAGACTGCGGAGGCTGGCCGCGACCGACTACGTATCGCGTGATGTGCCCGAGAGGATGCGGTACGTCAGGCCGGTGGCGATCCCGAAGACCAGATGGGCCGAGAGGTCCTGCAGGAGCGTGTCGCGGTCATAGGTCCAGATCGGTTCGTAGATGTCCATCGCGCCCAGGGTGGCATGTCC
Source organism: Egibacteraceae bacterium (assembly GCA_040905805.1). NCBI lineage: Bacteria > Bacillati > Actinomycetota > Nitriliruptoria > Egibacterales > Egibacteraceae > Egibacteraceae bacterium. Next base: position 3,181 of record JBBDQS010000009.1, read on the forward strand.
CATGATGAAATCCTGCCGTGTTGTCATGATCGTCACGGACCCCTGTGGTGCCCGTCATGCCCGGTCGTCATGATGATGCCTTGTCGACATGACGCCTTGATGCCTTGATGACCGGCGCCATTGCCCTGGTTAACACCGTCGACGGCGATCTGCATCCATCGCTCCCGACAGATGCGGGGAAGGACGGACGACGTCGAGGGGTTGCCTCGAGCACCTCCGCGACGAAGGAGCTGCCATGTCCGATCACCTGATCACCGTCTCTGGGCATCCCGGCCGCGCTTTCTGCGCCTCGCTGAGCGGCCGATGAGCATCCGCCCCATCGGCGACCACGCCCTGCTGTCGGACTGCAACTCTGCTGCGCTGGTCGCGACCGACGGATCGGTGAGTGGCAGACGTTCCTCAGCTTCGACTCGCCCAGCGTCTTTGCACGGCTGCTCGATGACGAGGGCGGACACTTCCGCGTGGGGGTCGATGCGGCCACCCAGGTCACCCGTCGCTACCCGGTCGAGGTGCCGCTGGTCGGGCATGCCCAGCCGACGTTGACGGCTCTGCGCGACCGGATCGAGTGGCGCGAGGACCGCTCGTTCCTCGAGGAAGCCCAGCAGGACATGCGCCGGTGGCGCCGGTGGATGCGCCACCTGGCGATCCGCGATGGCCAGCACCTCACCCTGTCCGGCAACCTCGCGAGCATGGCGTTCGGTCTGCCCGCCGCGATCGGGGCGCAGCTGGCCTTCCCCGACCGGCAGGTCGTCGCCATGGTCGGGGACGGTTCGTTCACGATGCTTCCCAGCGACCTCATCACGGCGGTCGACCTCGAGCTCCCGATCACCGTTGTCGTCTTCGACAACCGCAAGCTCCGCCTCATCACCGTCGAGGAGGAAGCCGAGGGCTTGGCGGAGCAGCAGACCAGCCTCCCCGCCTGCGACCTGGCCGCCATCGCCGAAGCGTTGGGTGCCGAGGGCATCCGGGTAGAGGACCCGAGCGAACTCGACGTCGCGCTGCGTCAGGCGTTCTCGTCGAGACGTCCGACCGTCGTTGACGTGCTCATCGACCCCGACGAGCTCGCCCCCCCGCGCATCGAACTCGCTCAGGCGCTCGGGTTCGCAACGGCCAAGATCAAGGAGTTCTTCGGCGTCGGACAGCGCGAAGGCGGGTTCGATGCCCTCCTCGCTCCGCTACGCTGACGCGGCCGCCCGATGACTCGGCGCTGCACGAGGCGCCACCAGAACAGGAACAGGAATTATTGATGACCACGCTGCCCGACGATGCCCCCGCACGCTATGGCGACCTCAGGGCCGTCTACATCAACTGCACCCTGAAACCGTCCCCGCAGCCTTCGCACACCCAGACGCTGATGGACCGCTCGATCGCCATCCTCGAACGCGTCGGTGTTGAGGTGGACGTCATCCGCGCCGTCGACCACGTGCTCGCACCGGGCGTGCAGGTGGACATGACCGAGGGCGGCGCCTTCGAGCGCGACGACTGGCCCGGACTCCTCCAACGCGTCCTGGCTGCGGACATGCTCGTCGTTGGCACACCGATCTGGTTGGGCAACCCGTCATCGGTGTGTGCCCAGGTCATCGAGCGGCTCTACGCCTACTCGGGTGAGCTCAACGACCGCGGGCAGTTCGACTTCTACGGCCGGGTCGGCGGCGCGCTCATCACCGGTAACGAGGACGGCGTGAAGCACTGTGCGATGTACCTGCTGTTCGCGCTGCAGCACCTCGGCTACGTCATCCCACCGCAGGTGGATGCGGGCTGGATCGGCCCGGTCGGACCCGGTCCCAGCTACGGCGACGACCCCCAGGAGGAAGGCGACGTGCCTGTGGGGCTTGATTCCGACTTCACGAACCGCAACACGACCATCATGACGTGGAACCTGCTCCACCTCGCACGGCTGCTGAAGGACAACGGCGGCATCCCGGCCTTCGGCAACCAGCCGCCCCGATGGGCCGAGGGTGAGCGCTTCGGCTACCCGCCGCCGAACTGACCGCCGCGCTGTGAGAACTCGACGGCCTTGGCCGGGACGGTCGCCGACCAGAGCAGCTCGAGTGCTGCCTCGACCAAGGGCCGCGGGCGCTTCCGGTCGCCGGTGGGACCAATCGTTGACCGCGTCAGTTGGTGGGTGACGAGCACCCGAGGGCCTGCTCTGTCAGCATGCCGGTGACCTCGAGGACGGCGGTGGCCGCCAGCGCGAGCACCGTTCCTGCCGCCGCCCATCTGTGCGGCCGCCGCTCGGCATCCCCCCGATCGACGACCCGGCGTTGGAGTCGGTCACTGGTCGCCACCGGGGGCGACGAGGAGCCCGTCGCCTACCCGCTGCGCCTGCTCCAAGACGAGCGGGGGATCCACGACGAGGTCGCCGACGGTCCGGCCGTGGTGTGGTGGACGCCGGGCACGGCCAGGCCGAACGCTTCCTCACCTACCTCACGACCGTGGCGAGCACCTTCCACGAATCCAGGCAGCTGCAGATCATGTTCGGCATTCACGGTGAGCGCTACCTCGCCGAACGCACCCTCGAGTGGCTCGACGGCTGGCGGGGCAGCCGTCCGCTGCGGACCGGCAACGGCGCCTGGGCGCAGCGCCAGCTGGACACCTACGGGGAGCTGCTGACCGCCGTCCACCGCCTCCGCGACCAGATCGGCGACCTCGACGACCTCGACCGACGGTTCCTGGTCGGCCTCGCCGACGCCGCCGCAGCCAGCTGGCAGCACACCGACCAGGGCATCTGGGAGACCCGCGGCGAACCGCGCCACTACCTGCACTCAAAGTTCGTGTGCTGGGTGGCGCTGGACCGCACCATCGAGCTCGCGCCGCTGCTCGGCGCCACCGACAGGGTCGCGTCGCGGACGACCACCCGCGCCCAGATCCGCACGGCCATCCTCGCCAGGGCTGGAACGCCCAGGTCGGCGCGTTCACCCAGGTTCTGGGTGGCTGCGAGCTGGACGCCTCCAGCCTGCTTTTCTCCCACGTCGGGTTCCTCCCACCCGACGATCCGCGGATGGTGGCCACGATCGAGGCGACCCAACGCGAGCTCACCGACGCGCACGGTCTGGTGTACCGCTACCGGGGCGAGGACGGGCTCGCCGGCGAGGAGGGCACCTTCCTGCTGTGCAGGGTGTGGCGGTCGCGCCAGCGACCGCCATGGAGGTGCTGACCCGGGGGCGAGCGGGTCGCCTCCGCGGCGGTTGCGGCAGGAGGTCTCAGCGTGCGAGCAGTCGCCGCGCGCGCAGCAGCTCGGCGACCGACCACGCCTGGAACGGACAGCCGGTCGCGTCATGGGGGGCATCCCCATCGGCGGTCTCGGACACCGAGCCGATCCCCCATTCGAGGATGTGGCGCTCGAGCGGTTCCAGGGCGCCGTCCACGGATGTCCCTGTCTTCTGCGCGGCTTCGACGTAGGGCCCGATCAGCCAGGGCCAGACGGTGCCCTGGTGGTAGGCGCCGTCCCGGGTGGGGGGGTCACCGCGGTGACGGCCGATGTAGGCGGGATGGGAGGGGGCGAGACTCCGCAGGCCCAGGGGGGTCAGCAGGTCCCGCTGACAACCCTCGACGACGGTGCGCTCGCGCAGCGGCGCGTGGGGCAGAGACACGGCGAGCAGGGCGTTGGGCCGCACCGATGCGTCGTCTCCCTCCGCGCCGTCGACCACGTCGAACAGGAGACCACCTGTCAGAAATCGTCGCCGGAAGGAGCCGGTGGCCCGTCGGCGGGATCCACGGCGATGCCGTACCGGGTGCCCGCCACGTGCTGTCGATGATCCCGGTGAGCGCACCGAGCAGGTCGGCGCCGAGGTCGTCGTCGCCGGTGACGTCGATGTGCCGTCCGAGCGCGTGCACGAACCACAGCGTGGCGTCGACGGTGTTGTGTGGCCGCCGGTGGCGGCCGGTCGTCGAGGTCGCCCGTCCAGGCAGCGACGTCGGCGTGGTCACCGGGGTGAAGGTCCGCGGTGAACCGGCCGGCGCAGAACAGGTCTTCCATGGCGGGCAGTCCGCGTTCGAGCTCCTCGTCGTGGCGCACCCCGCGGTACCAGTCACCGCCCGCCACGAACCCGGGGCCGTGGACCCGGTAGTGGCGCTCGAACACGAACCCGCCCGCTACCGGTTCGACGTCCGGGGCGCCGGTGCCGAACCGTTCCCCGTGAGCGCTGCGCCAGGTGCACAGCGCCTCGAGCTCCAGGCGCACCGGGTGCGAACCCGCAACGAGGCGGTGGTGGACGGCGACGGCGGGCCGACCACGGACCATGGCGGCCTCACGGTCGATGACGATGTCCCCGACCTGCCAGCGCCAGCGGGGCACGCCGTCGTCGAGGGTGAACGTCGCGAGGAGGGTGAACCCGTCGGGCGCCAGCGTGCCGTCGGACCACCGGTGGGTGCCCAGCCCCACGCGGGTGTCGCCGATGACCAGGACCGGGTCGAGCGCGACCAGGGCGAGGTGCCGGCCGGCTGGCGGAGCCGTCGCGACGACGAGCAGCCCGTGGTACCGGCGCGTCCGCAGCCCCGCGACTGTGCCCATCGCGTAGCCGCCGAGCCCGTCGGCGACGAGCCACTCGCGCCGGCTCCCCTGCGCCAGGCTTGTGCAGGTCTGGGGGCCGAGAGCGATGCTCGTCACGACGCGCCCGCCTCGTTGTCATCTGTCGCCGCGTACCGCTGGACGATCAGGTCGGCGACGAGCCCTGTCCAGCCGGTCTGCCCGCGTCGTAATCGCTGCTGCCCGAGATGGCCCGCTCGAAGATGGTCGGGTTCGACGTCACCCCCGTGACCGCGTAGTCCCGGACATACTCGCCCAAGCGACCGCTGTCGAGCAGCGCGCGTCGGATGTTGTCATACCAGATGCTCTGGCCGAGGTCGTGCAGCTGCTGCAACGGTGCGTCCATGTACGGTCCCACCTTCTGTGACATCACGTCATCGGGACAACCCGCACCATGGTGTGTGCCTTCCATCCGCGTGCGGCCGCAATGCCGGCCTCCGCGAGGCTATCCCAGTCGCGGGCTATCCCAGGTCGCGGACTGGCGCACGCGCCCGACGCTGCGCGGGCGGCGGATGCCGGCTTGTCGTGACCGCCGCTGAGCGTCACCCGGTGAGCGTCAGGCGTGGTCACCGGCGTCGGCGATCCGTACAAGGGGGGTTCACACCGAACGGGTCGGGGCCGGGCGCACCCGCGGCTTCCAGGATGTGGCCGGGGACACGATGTCTCCCAGGTACAGGGTGCCCACCGCCTCGGAGTGGGCCCGCAGCGCGTGCTTGCCCGCGGCCAGCGTGACCGTCGCGGTGCCCGGCAGCGCGTCCACCACGAGACGGCATGCGCGTCGGGCCTCGGCGGGACCGTGGTGACCGGCGTTGTCCATCGTCGGTACCACCGAACCCCCGGGCTGTCGACCATGAGCCGGTCGACCATACGCATCTGCTCCACGGTCATCCGCGCCACGGCTTCCGGGGGACGTACCGGCACCGACAGGGCGTTCACGGTGCGTCGAGCGACCCACGAAAGACGGTGGCCCGCAAGCCTGCCGCCAGCGTGTCGTCCCGACCGAGAATCGGTCCGCGAGACGAGGATTGCTCTGCACCCGCTGTCCTGCCGTTGTCGACCGGCTCCGGATCGCCGGTTTGGTCGCCGACAGAAGCCGCTGCCCTGGCTCGGCTCAGTCGCTTGCTGGGCGGTGGACGCCGCCGGCGGCGGCGTTGACGCCTTCGGCGAGGGTGGGGTGGATGTGGATGGCGTTGCGGATGTCGGTGTAGGTGGCGCCGGTGGCCATGGCGATGACGGCCTCGTGGACGAGGTTGCCGGCGTCGGGCCCGGCGATGTGGCAGCCCAGGATGCGGTCGGTGGCGGCGTCGGCGACGAACTTGATCAGCCCGGTGGTCTCGCCGATGGCGCGGGCCTTGGCCACCCCGGCGAAGGGCTGGCTGCCCACGGCGACGTCGTGGCCGGCGGCGCGGGCCTTGGCTTCGGTCAGCCCGACCGCGGCGACCTCGGGATCACAGAACACCGCATGGGGCACGATCCGCCCGCCGATCGAGCGGTCCTGGTCGCGGAAGACGCTGCGGTAGGCGACGTCGGCGTCGTCGCGGGCGGTGTGGGTGAACATGTCTTGGCCGCGCAGGTCCCCCAGCGCCCAGACGTCCTCGAGCGGGGTGTGCAGCCGGTCGTCGACCGGCAGGTAGCCGCCCTCGTCGGGGTCGAGGCCGAGGTGGTCGAGGCCGAGGTGGTCGAGGCCGAGCCGGTCGGTGTTGGGCGCGCGCCCGGCGGCGATGAGCAGGTGGCTGCCGGTCACCTCGGCGGGCTCGCCGCCCTCACAGGACACCCGGACGCCACCGTCGTCGGTGGGCTCGACAGCCACGCAGGCCGTGGCGAGCAGGACATCGATGCCGTCGGCGCGGAAGCCGTCGAGCACGGCGGCGGACAGGTCGGGTCCCTCGGCGGGCAGCAGCCGTTCGGCGCGCTGCACGATCGTGACGCGGGCGCCGAAGCGGGCGAACATCTGCGCGAACTCACAGCCGATGAACCCCCCACCGACGACGACGAGGTGGGCGGGCAACGCTCGCAGGTCGAGCATGCTGCGCGAGGTCAGGTAGGACACGGCGTCGAGCCCGTCGATGGGCGGGCGCGCGTCGCGGGTGCCGGTGTTCAAAAATATCCGGTCGGCCTCGATGGTCTCGCCGTCGACGGCGAACCGGCGGCCGGCGACGAAGCGGCCCTCGCCCTCGAAGAAATCGAGCGTGCCGGCCTTGCCGACCGCCCTGTAGGAGCCCGAGCGGATGTCATCGACCAGGGCGTCCTTGCGGTCGACCACCTCGCCAAGGTGCACCCGCGGGACGCTGGTCTCGACGCCGAAGTCGCGGGCGCGGCGCACCTGCGCGGCGACCTTGGCCGAGGCGATCATGGCCTTGGTGGGGATGCAGCCACGGTTCAGGCACGTGCCCCCGAGCAGCTCACGCTCGACGAACGCGGTCGTGCCGTGACGGGCCGCCCGCAACGCCATGGGCAGCCCGGCCATGCCGCCGCCGACCACCAGGGTGTCGTAGCGTCGGGTCATCACCGCTCCTCCCGGTCGAAGCTCTCGTTGGTCGTGTTGGCGTCCTCGTGGCCGGCGC
>JBBDQS010000009.1:10372-12722 GCA_040905805.1 Egibacteraceae bacterium
CGGCGCCGGTCAGCCCGGCGGCGATGAGCAGGGGGATGCCGCAGCAGGCGATCGCGGCCGCGACGGCGGCGAGTGCGGTCTTGCCGGCGAGCTCGCCAGCGTCGCTGTGCGGGCTCATGCGGCGCAGCATGACAGCTTGGCGACGTCGCGGTCGAAGCCCTGGGCGGCGAGCTTCAACCCTTCGGCCATGGTCAGGTAGGGGTGGAAGGTGGGGCAGGGTGAACCGCGCCAGACCCGCCCGCCAGTCGACCATGATCTCGTCTGCCCCGAACGTCTGCAGGGCCGCGGCGACGTGCTGCTCACAGGCCGTGCAGGTCATGCCCGCCACCTCGAGCTCGACGCGCTCGCCCCTGTCGACTCGTGTGCTCATCATCGCTCCAATCGCCGTCTCGGGTTGCGCCACCCGTACGCTGCGCGGGGCAGCGCCGACCCTGTGAACTCACATCTGGTTTTCCGTATTCTACGAAGCATACGGTTATTACGATGGGTACGCTAGGGCCCAGCGATCGTCTGACAGGAAGGAGCCCGTGGTGGCCAGGCCCGCCATCATCACCCCCGAACCGGTCGCCCTGCCCGAGCACGAGCTCCTCGCCCGGGTGTTCCGCACGCTGGGTGACGCGACCCGGCTGCGTCTGCTCGAGGCCGTGCTCACCGGCGGCGAGGCCACCCAGCGCGAGCTCGTCGAGGCGGTCGGGGCGCCCCAGCCACGGGTGTCCGAGCACCTGCGCTGCCTGACCTGGTGCGGGCTACTGGCCGCCGAGCGGCGCGGCCGCGCGACCGTCTACCGCGTCCTCGACCCCCGCGCGGAGCAGTTCCTCGCCCTCGCGCGCGGGTTCCTCGACGACAACGCCGCTGCGGTCGGCTGCTGCACCGTGCTAGACACGTGAAACGCTGGGGGAATGCGACAGCACAGCAGCGGGTTCCTATGATTGAGGATTGAGCTCGACTGCTTGGAGGAAGGCACCGTGAGAACGCTGCTCGCGCAGATGCGCGACATGGTGGAGTGCCGGCGGATCAAGCCGCTGCTGCAGCCGTTCCTGGACGGCGAGCTCGGTGACAGCGAGGCTGTGCTCGTCTCCACGCACGTGGACGCCTGCCGGCGCTGCGGCCTGGCGGCAGAGACGTTCCGTGGGATCAAGGCCGGACTCGCCCGGCTCGCCGAGGAGCCCGACCGCGAGACCGTGCAGCGTCTCGAGCGGTTCGTGGACGAGCTCGACGTCGACGGTTGAGGGCGTTCCTCCACGACATCCTGCTGCCCCGCACTGACGCGGGGGTCGCCTTCCAGGTCGGGCTGGTGCTCGTCGTCTTGGCCTTCGCGCTGCAGCGGACATGGCCCCACCGTGACCTGCGGATCTTCACGATGGGCGTCGGCGTGTTCGTGTTGGGCCTCATGATGATGCGCGCCGCCCACTGACGGGAGTGCTCCTTCATGACGGGAAAGTTCCCGGATCAGCCGAAGGAGCTGGGATGACGACAGATGAGATGACCGCCGCCGCAGACCGGATCCTCGACCGCTACCGCACCTTCGCCGTCGTTGGCGCGTCCCCATCCCAGGGACGGGCCAGCCACGGCGTCATGGGTGTGCTGCAGCGTCACGGGTACACCGTCATCCCGGTGAACCCTGACGCGGCCGAGGTGCGGGGGCTGCCGTGCTATCCGGACCTCGCTTCCATCCCCGCCCCGGTGGACGTCGTGGACATCTTCCGCGACTCAGAGGTCGCCGGCAGCCACGTCGACGAAGCGATCGCGATCGGCGCCAAAGCGGTGTGGTTGCAGCTGGGTGTGGTCGACCAGGAGGCCGCCCAGCGGGCACGTGACGCCGGTCTGGAGGTCGTGATGGACCGCTGTCCCGCGATCGAGCTGGGCCGGCGCACCGACGAGTAGGCCGTCACCATGACCGAGCGCGTCCGTTTCCACATCGACCCGCCTGTCCGTGGTGCTACCAGACCTCGCGGCGGGGCTCTCCACGAGCTGCTCCCAACGGACGGAATCCGGCGGGACGTAGTTGGTTGCCCTCGACGAGGACGGTCCGGTTGCTGACGGCGCGTGCCACACCGCTCCAGGTTGCCTTCATGCACAGGGAACACGTTCTTTGTCGCCGGCTCTTCCCACGACCATGGAATAGGCTCGCGATCGCCGGGGGTTCCCGCGTCATGGCCAGCGATGCGACGATGCGGACCACGATGCGTGACGCCAACTTCCGCGAGTACGTGGTCCCCGAGCTCGACGTGCTGCTGCGCGTGGCGCGGCGGTTGACCGGCCAGTCCGACAGCGCCGAGGACCTGGTGCAGGAAACGCTCATCCGGGCCTACCGGGCGGTGGACCGCTTCGACGGTCGGTACCCGCGCGC
>JBBDQS010000010.1 GCA_040905805.1 Egibacteraceae bacterium
CCGCGGCCCCCAGCGCGCTCGTCCACATCTGGCCCGGCGGCACAGGCCAGGTCGATGCGGGCGGCAGACGCAGGAGCGGACATGGACCCATCAAACACCAGGGGTGAGACTTCAACATTCCGGCCGCGGGCGGACTCGTCCGCAGCCGCCTCGCCGGCGGACTCCGCCGCAGCCGCTCGCCGGCGGGGGCCAGTCATCCGTGGAACGCTACTTGCCATGCGCCCGCACGGTGCCGGGCGAGGGGTTGTCGGGGGCACGGTGGACGGTGCCCGTTGGTGGCGGGTGGTTCCTACCGGACCGCAGGTGGGGTTGACCGGTGGGCATCGGCCGAGCGCCGGCTGTTTGGGGGACTTCGCTGATTCGGGCTTGACAGGGGCTGTGCACCATGGTTCCTTAGTCAAGTAAGGAACCGATAGGGCGGTTCCACAGGCGGGAGCTTCTTTGTTCGATGACCGCAGTCCGATCTACCGGCAGATCGCCGATGGGATCACCGCGGACATCCTGCGGGGGACCCTCAAGGGGGATGAACGGCTGATGTCGACCAACCAGTACGCGGCGTTCTACCGGATCAACCCGGCGACGGCCGCCAAGGCGTTCCAGCAGCTCGCCGACGCCGGGGTCATCTACAAGAAGCGCGGCGTCGGCATGTTCGTCAGCCCCGACGCGCAGGGCCAGCTGCGCGCCGAGCACCGCAGACGCTTCTTCGCCGACGTCGTGGACCCGATGGTCGAACAGGCCAGCGCGATCGGCATCCCGCTGGACCAGGTGATCGCGCGCATCCACGAGCACGCCGCCGCACGCGAGACGGAGGGCACGCCATGACGCTTGCGATCGAGGTGGAGGGCCTGCGGGTGCGCTACCGCTCACAGGAACGTGACGCGGTCGACGGGCTGACGTTGACCTTGGAGGGCGGCAAGGTCTACGGGCTGCTGGGTCGCAACGGCGCGGGCAAGACGACGGTGCTGTCGGTGCTGGCGGCCTTTCGCCGCCCGACGGCGGGCAGCGTGCGCATCGGCGGGCGCCCGGTGTTTGAGAACCCGGCGGTGACCCGGGAGGTGTGTCTGGTCCCCGACGGCGACGCCGGTGGGGAGCCCAGGTGGCGCTCGGAGAACGTCGGTGACGTGCTGGACCTGGCGGCGTGCCTGCGTCCGCGCTGGGACGTCGACTACGCCCACCACCTGCTCGCACGGTTCGGGATACCCAACAACATGGCGGTCAAGGCCCTGTCGCGCGGCAAGCAGGCGGCGGTGCGCATCGTGGTGGGTCTTGCCAGCCGCGCGGCGGTGACGATGTTCGACGAGCCCCACCTGGGCCTGGACGCGCCCTCGCGGCTGGTGTTCTACGACGAGCTGCTCGCCGATTTCATGGCCCATCCGCGCACGATCGTGCTGTCCACCCACCTGATCGAGGAAGTCGCCGGGCTGTTCGAGCAGGTCGTGATCATCGACCAGGGGCGTCTGGTCGCCCACCGTGACGTCGAAGGCCTGTGCGCGCAGGGCGCGGCGGTCACCGGGCCGGTCGAGGCGGTCGACCGGTTCACCGAGGGTCTGCGCGTGCTCAACGACAAGACCCTGGGACCCACCAAGGCGGTGATGGTCTACGGCGAGCTGGACGCGGCCAGGCGCGCACAGGCGCGCCGGGCGGGCCTTGAGGTCGGCCCCGTGGCGCTCCAGGACCTGTTCGTGCACCTCACCGAACCAAGCGAGACACCACGATGACCGCCAGCGGGCACCGTCACCTGCGCGCTCCCGTGCGGCTGCGCGGTCACGGTCGTGCTCGGCCCACGCTCGTGCTGTGCGGGTTGGCGCTGGCGGGGGCGCTGGTGGGCTGCGCTGCCGGCGACACCGGGCCAGACCGTGCCAACGACGAGGCTCGGGTGGCCGGTGGGGCGCTCAGCGCTGACGCCGGCACCGACGGGGCCATCACCGCCGGCGGTCGCCACACCTGCATGCTGGACGAGGGCGGCACCGTGGCCTGCTGGGGGAACAACCTTCACGGGGAGGTCGGTGACGGCACCACGACGGACCGGCGGGTGCCGGTGGCCGTGGCGGGGTTGGACGACGCGG
>JBBDQS010000011.1:0-3835 GCA_040905805.1 Egibacteraceae bacterium
GGCTGTGCGGGGTGTGGGGGTCGCGAAGCGACCGCCCTGGCATGCTGTCACGGAATGTCGCGCACGACATGTCCCGCGACGGACCGGCGAAAGGACACCGGATGGGGACCGAACCCCTCGACGAGCCCGACGAGGCAGCGTGGCGTCGGCGGCTGACCCCCGAGCAGTTCCACGTCCTGCGCCGTGCCGGCACCGAGCGGCCGTTCAGCGGCGCGTACGTCGACGAGAAGGCACCGGGCACCTACCGCTGCGCGGGCTGCCACACGCCGCTGTTCGCCGCCCAGACCAAGTACGACTCAGGCACCGGGTGGCCGAGCTTCTGGGAGGCGATCGACGACTCGGCTGTCGAGCTGCTGCCCGAGACGGACGCCACGGGGCGCACGGAGGCGCGCTGCGCGTCCTGCGACGGGCACCTCGGACACGTGTTCGACGACGGGCCGCACCCGACGGGCTTGCGCTACTGCATCAACTCGGTGGCGCTGGACTTCGAGACCGACGGGTCGTAGCGGTCTGCGAGCAGCACCGGACGGCGGCGTGCCCTGCCCCCCACGGGGGAGAGGGACCTCCCACTTCGACATCCCCCTTCCGACCCGGGTCAACCTTGGTTACCGTGAGGTCCACACGAGGCGATCCTGAGGGGGAGCCCATGCAAATTCGCGACACCATGAGCACGGCCTACCTGGCCGTCGGCCCGCAGCACACGCTGCGCGAGGCCGCCCAGCTGATGACCGACCGCAACATCGGGTCGGCCCTGGTCCTCGACCTGGACGGACAGGGCCCCGGCATCTTCACCGAGCGGGACCTGATGCGCTGCATCGCCGCCGGCAAGGATCCCGAGACGGAGCTGGTGATCGACCACGTCACCGCCAAGGTGATCGTGGCCAGCGGCGACTGGTCCCTCGAGGAAGCCGCGAGGATGATGATCCGCGGTGGCTTCCGCCACCTCATCGTCACCGGTGAGCACAGTGACAACTTCGGCGTTGCCGGCATCCTGTCGATGCGCGACATCGTCCGATCCTGGGCCAGCCAACCGGCCCCCGCGGACCAGGCGGCCCAGCCGGCGCCCGTCTCCTGACCCACCGCCGGACCCGCCCCGGCTCCGGCGGCCAGGGCCCCCACCGGGTCCCCATATCCTCTGCCCCCCCCACCACCGGAGCGGTATGATCGGTGGATATCCTCACGCGGCGACTCGTCGGGGTTGCACGCCTGAGCCGGGAGAACGGAGGGGTGGGTGGGCGCTGGTCCGGCGGTGACGTACTTCGAGGGCCTGGTCGAGTCGTCCCCCGACGGCATCGTGGTCGTGTCCGACGGGCGCATCGTGCTCGTCAACCGCCAGACCGAGATCCTGTTCGGCTACACCCGCGAGGAGCTGCTCGGCCAGCCCGTCGAGCTGCTCGTGCCCGAGCGCGCCCGCGAGGTGCACCCGACGCACCGCCAGGCCTACGCGGCTGATCAACGGACCAGGCCGATGGGCGCGCACCTGGACCTCACCGCCCGGCGCAAGGACGGCACCGAGTTCCCGGTCGACATCAGCCTGAGCCCCTTGGAGACCGACCAGGGCACGGTCGTGTCCGCCGCCATCCGGGACGTCACGAGCCGCAAGCGCGCCGAGGAGGCGCTCCAGGAGGCCTACGCGCAGCTGTCCGCCTCGGTGCAGGAGATCGAGCGTCACGACCGCGAGACCACGCTCATCAACGAGATGGGCGACATGCTGCAGAGCTGTCTCACCACCGCGGAGGCGTACACGGTCGTGGCGCGGTTCACCCCGCGCCTGTTCACCAACGGCTCCGGTGCCCTGTTCTGCCCGGGCCCGACGGCCCGGGTCCTGCAGGCGGTCGCCGTCTGGGGGTCGACCCCGCCCACCTCACTCGTGCTGTCCGCCGACCAGTGCTGGGCGCTGCGCCGCGGTCGGCGCTACGTCGTCGAGCCCGGCGGCGGCCCGCACTGCGAGCACCTCGCGGACCAACTGGTCGACGCCTCGGAGTGCGTGCCGATGATGGCACAGGGGGAGGCGCTCGGGCTCCTGTCCTACCTGGCCCCCACGCCGGGCACCGGCGCCGCCGACACCGAGCAGAAGCTGGCGGTGACGGTCGCGGACCACATCTCGCTGGCACTGGCCAACATCAGCCTGCGCGAGACGCTGCGCGAGCAGTCGATCCGCGACCCCCTGACCGGCGTGTTCAACCGCCGCTACATGGAGGTCACGCTGGAGCGCGAGCTGCTGCGGGCAGCCCGTGCGGGCCATTGCGTCGGGATGATCGCCCTCGACATCGACCACTTCAAGGACTACAACGACCAGCACGGCCACGGCGCCGGCGACGCGCTGCTGCGGTCCCTCGGCGCGCTCCTCCAGGAGGAGGTCCGTGGCGAGGACATGGTCTGCCGCACGGGTGGCGAGGAGTTCATGGTCGTCCTGCCCGACACCGACCGCGCCGCCACCATCCGCCGAGCCGAAGCGCTCTGGGCCGCCATCGGCGCGCTCGGCACCGACAAGGGCACGCTGCCCGCCTCGGTGACCATGTCGCTCGGCGTGGCCATGTTCCCAGACGACGGCACGTCGGGTGACGAGGTGCGCCGGGCCGCCGACGCCGCGCTGTACACCGCCAAGCGCCTGGGGCGCAACCGGGTCGCCGTCGCCGACCGCGACGGGCAGCCGAGCGCGCCTGACCGCGACACCGACCGCGACACCGACACCGACACCGACCGTGACACCGACCGTGACACCGACCGCGACACCGACCGTGACCGCGACACCGACCGTGACACCGACACCGACCGTGACACCGACCGTGACCGTGACACCGACCGTGACCGTGACCGTGACCGGCAGCCGAGCGTGCCGGAGCGCGCCTGACCGCAGGCTGTGCCGCACCGCCCGTGGTGGCGGTGCGACCCGGCGTGCCACCATGACCCCATGGCCGCACATCCCGACCGGCGACTGCTCGTCGACGCCATGAACGTCATCGGCTCGCGCCCGGACGGCTGGTGGCGCGACCGGGACGGCGCGGCGCGGCGGCTGGTCGACGCCCTCGCGCAGCTGCACGCCGCCGACGGCGACGCCGTCACCGTCGTCCTGGACGGGCGACCGGTGCCCGGCCTCGCGGAGGGCGACCACGCCGGTGTGGCCGTGCGCTACGCCCGCCGGCGCGGCCCTGATGCCGCCGACGACCGCATCGTCGAGCTGCTCGGCGACTGCGCCGACCCGCGTGCCTGGACGGTGGTGACCTCCGACCGGGCGCTGCGCGAGCGGAGCGAGGCGCTCGGCGCGGTCGTCGTGGGCGCCGGGACGCTGCTGGCGCGCCTGCCATGACCGCGGCCGACAGCGGGCGGGCCGAGCGGGCGGTGATCGCGGCCCTCGACGCGCTGGGCGCCGACTACGAGCTGATCAGGATCGACCCTGCCTACGCGAACACGGCCGTCTTCTGCGACCGCTACGGCTATCCGCCGGAGACCTCGGCCAACTGCATCGTGGTCGCGAGCAAGACCGCCGAGCCCCGCCACGCCGCGTGCGTGGTGCAGGCCACGCGCCGCCTGGACGTCAACGGCACGGTCCGCCGCCGCCTCGGCGTGCGCAAGGCGTCGTTCGCGCCGGCCGAGGAGACCGTCGCGCTGACCGGCATGCTGCCGGACGGCGTCACGCCCTTCGGGCTGCCCGGCGACCTGCCGCTGTGGGTGGACGAGGACGTGGTCGCCCACGCGTCGGTCGTCGTGGGCGGTGGCAGCCGTGCCCTGAAGATCCGCGTGGCCACCGAGGCGTTCGGCCGCATCCCGGGTGCGGAGGTCGTGGCCGGACTGGCCAAGCCCCCCGGTTGAGGGGCGACCACCATGGGAGTGG
>JBBDQS010000011.1:3935-13644 GCA_040905805.1 Egibacteraceae bacterium
CCCTCTGGCCGGGCCACACCCCCGGGCACGTCGCCGGGCCACCCGACCACCGTGGGAGTGGCCCTCTGGCCGGGCCACACCCCCGGGCACGTCGCCGGGCCACCCGACCACCGTGGCCGTCAGGGTGCCAGGAGCAGCTTGCCCCGGGTCCGGCGCCCCTCGATGTAACGGTGGGCGTCGGCAGCCTCGGCCAGCGGGAAGGTCCGGTCGATGCGCACGTCGAGCTCCCCGGCGACGATCCACGCGAACAGGTCGCCGGCCCGCCGGCGCAGCTCGGCGGGGTCCGCGACGTAGTGGCCCAGCGTCGGACGGGTCAGGTACAGCGACCCGTTCCTGGCGAGCACCTGCAGGTCCAGCGGCGCGACCGGGCCGCTGGACTGGCCGAAGAGCACGACCATGCCCCGTGGCCGCACGCAGTCCATGCTCCGGATGAACGTGTCGCGCCCGACCGAGTCGTAGACGACGTCGACCCCGTGCCCGTACAGCCGCGTGGCCTCCTCGGCGAAGTCGACCTCGGTGTAGCGGATCACCTCGTCGGCGCCCGCCGTGCGGGCCAGCTCGGCCTTCTCGGCGGTGGACACCGTGGCCACGACCTGGGCCCCACGGCGCTTGGCGACCTGGACGAGCAGGTGACCGACCCCGCCCGCACCGGCGTGCACGAGGGCGGTGTGCCCCGGCGCCAGGGGGAAGGTGGACGTCGCCAGGTAGTGGGCGGTCATCCCCTGCAGCATGACCGCGGCCGCGGTGGGGGTGTCGACACCCTCCGGCACGGCCACCAGGCCGTCGACGTCGGCGACCACCTGCTCGGCGTAGCTGCCCGGCTGCCCCGACCAGGCCACGCGGTCCCCCGGGCGCAGTCCGTCGACGCCCTCGGCGACGGCCACGACGGTCCCGGCGCCCTCGGAGCCGGGGATCGCCGGCAGCCCGACGGGGTAGTCCCCGCTGCGCTGGTAGGTGTCGATGAAGTTGACACCGGCGGCCTCGACCGCGACCACGGCCTGGCCGGGGCCCGGGGTGGGTGCGTCGAGCTCGACAGGGCGCAGGACCTCGGGACCTCCCGTCTGCCGGACCTGGATCGCGCGCATGGTGGCGGTGATCACCGCTCGTAGGTGCCGACGAGGCGGTTCTGCTCGATGATGTGGCCCTCCATGCGGTCCAGCAGCTCCCTGCGGGTCAGGGCCGGGGCGGCACCGACCTCCTCGTCGAGAGCGTACAACCAGAAGTAGTAGTGATGCGTGCCGTGGCCGGCGGGCGGGGCGGGACCCCCGTAGCCGGTCTTGCCGAAGTCGTTCGTGCCCTGGGGGTGGTCACCGGCACCGCCCTCCGGGATGGCGGTGACCTCCGGCGGGATGGCGTACACGACCCAGTGGGTGAACCCGTGCGCCATCGGTGCGTCGGGATCGTGGCAGATCACCGCCAGCGAGCGCGTCCCCGCCGGGATCCCGCGGAACTCGAGCGCCGGGGAGACGTCGTCCCCGTCCGCGGTGTGCCGCCTGGGGATCTGCTCGCCCCACGCGAAGGCGGGACTGGTGATGGTCAGGGCCTGGATGTGCATCGCCGCTCCGATCATCGGGTGCCGCCATCCTCCCCGCCTCGCCGGGTGGGCTAATCGGCGCGCTCCTCGGCCTCGGCTGCGGCCTCCTGCCGGCGGGCCCGCCAGACCACGACGGTGGCGCCGGCCAGCAGGAGGCCCGCCACGACCGTGGGCAGCAACCCGACGTGCTGGACCGCCGGGACGACCGACTGGTCGAGGAGCCGGCGGGTCTGCCCGGTCGGGTCCGACAGCACGATGGCGACGAAGGCCGCGGCCAGGACCGTGACCGCCACCGCCACGGCCGTGGCCAGCCGCCCGCTCACGCCGGCACGCTCCCGCAGGATGCGGCCAGCCTTGAAGATCCGGCGGACCCGGAGCACGCGCAGGGCGCCGACGAAGCGGATCAGGCGCAGCACCTGGACCGGGCCGACGGCGAAGACCACCGCCGGCACGGTCGCCAGGGCGACGCCGGTGAGCAGCCAGTGGTCGCGCAGCCACCGACGCCGGTCACCGGCCAGGACGAAGAGGACCACCGCCTCCGCGACGAACACGGCCAGGGTCGCGTAGTTGATGGCCGTGCCGACCTGGGCCGGTCGCCCTTCGAGGGCGGTGAGGAACATCGCCGGGACCGATGCGAGCGCTGCCAGGATCACCGGGACGGTGAACCGTCCCTCGAGCTCATCGGCGCGGTCGCGGTCACGGGATGTCGTCGTGCCGCTGTCCATGGAGCACGAGCCTAGCGCGCATGCTCGCGGGGCCAGCGGGGCCAGCGGGGCCGGCGGGGCCAGCGGGGCCAGCGGGTGCCGAGGTCGACCAGCGCCGCCGACTTGGGTGTCGAGCACCGCAGCGGCAAAGCCGTGGGGTTCGAGCTGCGCGACGCCGCCCTGTGAGCTGCCGGTTTGCGCCGATCACCTCCGACGCGGTCGGATGAGCGCATGAACGACGACACCCTGCGCGGCCGTCTCGTCGTGGCGACGCCGGCCCTCGCCGACGGCAACTTCGCCCACGCGGTCGTGTTGCTGCTCGAGCACAGCGCCGAGGGCGCCGTCGGCGTGATCGTCAACCGTCCGACCGAGACGCCGCTGGCGACGTCCGTGCCCGAGTGGGCGTCCCTGGCCGCCGAGCCCACGCTGCTGTTCCTCGGGGGGCCCGTGCAGCCCGAGGCGGTCATCGCGCTGGCGCGCATGTACGGCCCCACCGAGGACGTGGAGCAGATCCTGCCCGGCGTCGGCGTCGTGGATCTGTCGGGCGACCCCACCCGCATCGGCGCGGCGATCGCGGGCGTGCGGGTCTTCGCCGGCTACGCGGGGTGGGGCGCCGGTCAGCTCGAGGACGAGATCGCCGGCGGGAGCTGGTTCGTGGTCGATGCGCGACCCGAGGACGTCTTCAGCGACGAGCCGGAGACGGTCTGGCGTGGCGTGCTGCGCCGGCAGGGCGGGGTGTTCACCACCATCCCCCCCGACCCGACCGCCAACTAAAGCGCGACCGCCCGGACGGTTCATGCGGGGGCGTTGCCGGGACGCCACTTGATCGAGCAGCCCATGCTGGGGTGCTGCTCGTCGGGGACCGGCTCACCGGCCAGGAGGGCGTCCAGGGCGGCGCGCAGGTCCGCGCCGGTGACGGGCTCGCCGCTGCGGGGTCGCGACCCGTCCATCTGGCCGCGGTAGGCCAGGCGCTGGTCGGCGTCGAAGACGAAGAAGTCCGGCGTGCAGGCGGCACCGTAGGCCCTGGCGACCTCCTGCGTCTCGTCGACGAGGTAGGGAAACGTGTACCCCGCCTCCGCGGCCTCCTCGACCATGCGCGCCGGCGCGTCGTCGGGGAAGGCGTCGGCGTCGTTGGCGTTGATGCCCACCACGGCCACCCCCCGGTCGCGGTACTCGGTGGTGAGGGCCGCCAGCGTCTCGCGGACGTGGCGGACGTAGGGGCAGTGGTTGCACAGGAACATGACGAGCAGCGCGGGCGCGCCGGCCAGGTCGTCCAGGGACGTGACCTTGCCGTCGGGATCGGCCAGGCTGAACGGCGGGGCGGGCGTGCCGAGCGGCATCATCGTGGAGGTTGCGGCCACCAGGGGCCTCCTTGCGGGTTGCGGTCGGGTCGTCTGGCGACCCTACCCGGGTCGGCGCCCTACGATGGGCTCCGAGCCGGTGTCGGCACGGCAACGGCAACGGCAACGGCACAGCAACGGCACGGGAAGTGCACCGGAAACGGAGACGCCAGTGAGCTCGGTCAACACCATGCGCGGCCTGCTCGTCGCCGGCGCGGTCTTCGCCGCCGTCGTGGCCGCCTTCTTCCAGCTGTGGACGGTCGTGGCCGTCATGAGCGTCGGCGTCGCCGCCCACGCCGGCCTGTCGGTCCACCTGCACCGCACGGGTGCGACCGGGGCGTCCCCGCCACCGCCGCCCCCGCCCACGGGCGCGGCGCCCTAGGCCCGGCAGGCCGGGGGGTGTGACCCGCGCCGAGGAGACGCCATGGTGGACGAGCTCGACCAGGCAGGGCTGACCTGGGGGCAGGGCGCGGCAGGCCGGCGACGGCTCGCCGCGCTCCGGGCGCTCTGCGACACCTTCGTACCGGCGGTGCGCCCGCCCGACGCCGCTCCCGTGGACCCCTTCTGGTCCCGCGTGGCGTCGGATCTGGGCGTCGAACGCGCGGTGGCCGGCTACATCGCCACCCGGCTCGCCGACGCCGACCGCGCGGGCCTGGAGCAGCTGCTGGACCTGCTCGGCCGCGCCGGCTTCGCGCGCCTGCCCCTCGGGGCTCGTACCGTGGCCGTCCGGACGCTGCGCCGGGCCTCCGCCGAGGTGGCGCGCGGCCTCGACGCGCTGCTGGCCTTGACCATGCTGTTCTTCTACGCCCGCCCCGACGACACCGGGACCAACCCGAACTGGCCCGTCCTCGGCTACCCGGGGCCCCCCGAGCTCGCCCGTCCCGAGACCCGCCACCTCCGCCCGCTGGCCCTGCCCGCGGGGTCGGACCACGTCGAGCTGGACGCCGACGTGTGCGTGGTCGGGTCCGGCTCCGGCGGAGCCGTCGTGGCCGCGGAGCTGGCGGCGGCCGGCCGGGACGTCGTGGTGCTGGAGGCCGGCGGCGCGGCGGAGCCGCCCGACTTCCCCCGCTTCGAGCTGGACGCCTACCGTGACCTGTACTGGCGCGACGGGCTGGCCCCGACGGCCGACGGCACCGTGACGGTCATCGCCGGTGCCACCCTTGGCGGCGGCTCGGCGGTCAACTGGATGAACTGCGTGACCCCGCCGGAGTGGGTGCGCGAGCAGTGGGCGCGCGCGCACGGCGTGGCCGGCGTCGACGGGCCGGACTTCGACGCGCACCTCGCAGCGGTGGCCGAGCGCATCGGCGCCACCGACGCGTGCAGCGACCGCAACGGTCCGAACGCCCGGCTCATGGACGGGGCCCGCACCAGCGGATGGTCGTGGCAGGTCGTGCGGCGCAACACCGATCCGGCGACCTACGACCCGGCGTCCGCCGGCCACGTCGGGTTCGGCGACGCCACCGGCAGCAAGCAGAGCACCATCGGCACGTTCCTGGCCGACGCCGCCGCCGCCGGGACGCGGGTCGTGGCGGGCTGCCACGCCGAGCGGGTCCAGGTCGAGGCGGGCCGCGCGGTCGGTGTGCGGGGCCGGCTCGCCGACGGGCGCCGGGTCGACGTGCGCGCCCCGGCGGTGGTCGTGGCGGCGGGGGCCCTGGAGACCCCCGCCCTGCTGCTGCGCTCCGACCTCGGCGGCCCGGCCGTGGGCCGCAACCTCCACCTGCACCCCACCCCGGCCATGGCGGGGTACTACGGTGACGAGCAGCGCGCGTGGTGGGGGGCGCCCCAGACGGTGATCGTCGACGAGTTCGCCGACCTCGCCGAGGGCTACGGCTTCCTGGTCGAGTGCCCCCACTACGGGGCCGGCCTGTTCTCCGCCAACACCCCGTGGCGCTCCGGCCGCGACCACAAGGTGCTCGCCGCACGCGCCGGCCACATGGCGCCCTTCATCGCCGTCACCCGCGACCGCGGCAGCGGGAGCGTCAGCATCGACGACGTCGGCGAGCCCGTGGTCACCTACCCCCTCGACGACGACCTGGACCGGCGTCATCTGGCCGCGGGCATCGGCGCGATGGCCCGGCTGCACGCGGCCGCCGGCGCCCGGGCCGTCGTCGACCTCGCGCCCGCCCGGCGCCTCTGGCGCCGCGGTGACGACCTCGACGGGTTCGTCGACCGCATCGGGCGCGACCCGTTCGGTGCCCGAGGCCGGGGCCTGTTCAGCGCGCACCAGATGGGCACGGCGCGCATGGGCCCCGACCCGGCCACCAGCGTCACCGACCCGGAGGGTCAGCTGCACACCGCGCCGGGGGTGTGGGTCGGCGACACGAGCGCGTTCCCGACCGCCAGCGGCGTCAACCCGATGGTGACCTGCATGGCCCTCGCGCGCCGCACCGCGCACGCGCTGCTCGCCGCGGGCTGAGATGTGAATCGCTCCGAGCCTGCGAAGGCGATTCTCCGCTGTGCCGGGTGAGGCGGTCGCGCAGCGACCGCCATGAAGATGCTGAGACGGGAATCGCCGGAGCGCCAGCGGAGGCGATTCTCCGCTGTGCCGGGTGAGGCGGTCGCGCAGCGACCGCCATAAAGATGCTGACATGGGCCGCACCAGCGCCCGGCCACTGCGGTTACCCGCGAGTAACCCTGCCAATTCTCGCGTTACTCGCGGGTACACCCGAACTCGGCGGGGGCGGTCACGGCAGGCGCCAGTCGACCGGCGCGGCGCCCTGCTCGGCCAGCAGGGCGTTGGTCCGGCTGAACGGACGCGAGCCGAAGAAGCCGTTGCGGGCCGACAGCGGGCTCGGGTGGGCGCTCTCCACGACGGGCACGTCGCCGAGCAGGGGCTTCAGGTTGCGCGCGTCGCGGCCCCACAGGACCGCCACCAGCGGGCCGCCGCGAGCGGCCAGGGCACGAATCGCCTGCTCGGTGATCTCCTCCCAGCCCTTGCCCCGGTGCGAGGCCGGGGTGCCGGGCCGCACGGTCAGGACGCGGTTGAGCAGCATCACGCCCTGTGAGGTCCAGGGGGTCAGGTCACCACAGGCGGGCCGCGGGTGGCCGAGGTCCTCGCAGTACTCGCGGAAGATGTTGGCGAGGCTCCCGGGCAGCGGGCGCACGTCGGGCGCCACCGAGAAGCACAGCCCGATGGGGTGGCCGGGCGTGGGGTAGGGGTCCTGGCCCACGAGCAGGACGCGCACCGCGTCGAGGGGCTGGAAGAAGGCTGCCAGGACGCGGTCGCCCGCCGGGAGGAAGCGCCGGCCGGCGGCCTGTTCGGCGCGCAGGAAGTCGCCGACCGCGGCGATGCGATCGCGCACCGGCTCCAGCGCCGGGGCCCAACCGGGGCCGACGGCGTCGGCGAAGTCCGGTCGTTCGGACGGCTCGGTGGTCACGGATCCGACCCTACCGCTGCACGCGCGCCGCGCGACGTCCGGGCCGCGGTGGCGCTGCCGGAGATGTGCACCGCCGGAGCCGGCGATGCTCGCGGTGATGCCGGGCGCGACACCGGCCGGTTCATCCGGCGACGAGGGGGCCGGGGGGCGGCTCCGCTGACGAGCCCCGGGGCGCACCGAGCGTCAGGGGCAGCAGCAGTAGGAGGCAGGCGCCCGCGGAGAGCGCGAAGGTGGTCGGGCCCCCGAGCGCGCCGAAGGCGGCCGCGCCCGCCACCGTCCCGGCAGTCTGGCCGGTCCGCGCGGAGCTGACGAACAGGGCCACGACCGCGCCCCGGCTGGTGTCGCTCGAGCGCACGGCGATGTCCTGCAGGTTCGGCACCATGAGCCCCTGGCCGGCTCCGAAGAAGGCGATGGCGGCCACCAGCAGCAGCAGGCTCGGTGCGACAGCCACGAACGCGAGCGAGATCGCGAACAGGACCGTGGCGGTGGTCAGCAGCGCCCGCTTGGAGAAGCGCTGCAGCCGTCCGGCCGACAGCGCTGCGACGGTGTTGGCCACCGCAGGCAGGCCGAGGACCAGCCCGCGGATCGACGGGCTCACCCCGAAGGCCTGCTCGAGGTGCAACGGCATCACGGTGAGCAGCAGCCCGAACACCAGGGCGAAGGTGATCGCCCCGGCGCCCAGGGCCCGCACCACGCCGGGCTGGCGCAAGGCCGGCCGGAGGTCACGCAGCTGCTCGCCGATGTCGACCCTGCGCCGGGTCGAGGGTGGCAGGCGGCGCGCGACGAGGCCGGCGGTGCCCAGGGCCAGCGGATAGAGCAGGAAGGGGGCCCGCCAGCCGCCGAGGTCGGTGAGCACGCCACCGATCAGGGGCAGCACGGTGATGCAGGTGGTCAGCACGGCGGAGTTGCGGCCGATCATCGCCGCGCGCCGGCCGCCGACCCAGTGGTCGCCGATCAGCACGACCGCGAGGTTGACCAGGCCCGCGGCGCCGGCACCCTGTAGGAAGCGCCACGCGAGGAGCCACCCCAGGGAGGGCGACGTCGCGGCCAGACCACCCGCCAGCCCGAACAGCACCAGGCAGGGCACCAGCACCTCCCGGCGGCCGAAGCGGTCGGCGAGCAGGCCGATGACCGGCGCCAGGACGATACCGGGCAGGGTCGCGGCGCCGATCACGAGGCCGGCCTGCCCGGGCGCGGCCCCGACGCCCCGGAGGATCTCCGGCAGCGAGGGGGTGATGAGCGTGGTGGTCATGATGCCGGTCGCGGTGATCGCGAACACGATCGGCAGGGCGGGGCGGACGCCGTCGCCGGCGGCCGTCCCGGGTCGCTCGCCACGCGGGCCACGCTGATCGGACTGCACCACCGGCAGCCTTGCCCGCTCGAGCGACGGTCGCAACGCGCCACCAAGGTGTGGCACCGTGCCGGGCATGCTCGACGGTCCGATGGCATCCCTCACCGGCCTCCACCCGCACGGCGCCGAGCGCGCCGACCGGCTCGTGACCGGTCCCCACGAGGCCGTCCGGACCGAAGCCGCCGACCAACTCGTGGCCGATCCCCACGAGGCCGTCCGGACCGAAGCCGCCGACCAGCTCGTGGCCGATCCCCACGAGGCCGTCCGGGCCGAAGCCGCCGACCAGCGCGTGACCGATCCCCACGAGGCCGTCCGGACCGCCGTGGCGCGCCCGACCCAGCGGGCGTGGCGTCTGCGCGCCGCGCCGTGGGGGGCACGGTGAGGGTCGTCGGCGTCGACGCGTGCCCGGGTGGGTGGGTGGGGGTCGTGCTGGGCGACGCGGGCGTCGAGCGGGCGGTGCAGGCGGACACGCTGCAGGCCCTGGCCGCCCAGACCCCCACCGCCGAAGGCTTCGGGATCGACGTGCCGATCGGGCTGCCCGTCGATGGCGTCCGCGCCGCCGACGTGGCGGCCCGGCGGTTCCTGGGGGTGCGCCGGTCCTCGGTGTTCGCCACCCCGGTCCGCGCGGCGCTGGAGGCGGGCACCCACGCCGAGGCCAGCGCCATCGGCCGCCGCCTCACCGGTCAGGGGGTCAGCCGCCAGGCGTACGCGCTGGCGCGCAGCATCCTCGACGCCGACCGCTGGGTCGCGGTGGCGGGGGCACCCGTGTGGGAGGTGCACCCCGAGGTCTCCTTCGCGGTGCTGCTCGGCCACCCGGCGCACACGTCCAAGAAGACCTGGGTGGGCCTGCAGGAACGCCTGGGCGCCCTCGAGGACGCCGGGATCGCGCTCGGCCCGCTGCCCGGGGCGGGGCGCGCCGGCCCCGACGACGTCGTCGACGCCGCGGCGGCCGCGTGGAGCGCCGCCCGGCTCGTGCGCGGGGCAGGCATCAGCCTGCCGGACCCGCCCGAGCTCGACCCCGCGACGGGACGCGCCGTCGCCATCTGGGCCTGATCCTCCCGCGCCACGCGCATCTCGGGCTGGCCCGCCGCGGGAAGGTTGACGGTCGCCACCCCTTGCGGGCCCCGAGCCCCGCCACCCAAGCCAGTTTTCCCGCGTGGGCGCGGGAAAGCTGGGCCTCCCGCCCACGCCGACCGGGGCGGCCGGCCATCGCCCTCCGACATTCCCGCGGCGCCTGCCCGAGCGCACCCCCGCGCCTGCCCGAGCGCACCCCAGCCGAGATCCAGGTGTGCGGCTGCCGGCGGCCCCGGCGCGGCCCCGGCTCCTCACCGGGGAACCAGGGTGCGGCCTGCCGGCGGCCCCGGCGCGGCCCCGGCTCCTCACCGGGGAACCAGGGTGCGGCC
>JBBDQS010000011.1:13744-14893 GCA_040905805.1 Egibacteraceae bacterium
CGGCGCGGCCCCGGCTCCTCACCGGGGAACCAGGGTGCGGCCTGCCGGCGGCCCCAGCACGGCCCCGGCGCACCGCGTGCGGCACCATGGACGGCCATGGCCTTCTCGCCGGCACGGTGGGTCGCCGGCGCCGCGCCGGCAGGACTGCCCGGCGTCGGGCGCCTCGCGCGCGGCGGCATGGGCCGGGTCTTCGGCCCGCCGCCGTTCGACCCGGCGGCCGACCGGGGTGACCCGGGCCTGCTCGGGGTCGACGCGGCCTCCTGGCGGGTCCTCGGGGAGCCCGCGGCCATCACCGGCGGCGTCCGTGCGCTGCTCGTCCAGCTGCTCCACCCCCACGCGATGGCCGGGGTGGCGGACCACTCCCGCTTCCGCGAGGACCCGCTCGGGCGGTTGCGCCACACCAGCGCCTACGTGACGGCGACGGCGTTCGGGTCCACCGCCCAGGCCCTGACGGCCGCCCGGGCGGTGCGCCGCGTGCACACAGCGGTGCGCGGCATCGCTCCCGACGGGCGGGCGTACCGTGCCGACGACCCGCACCTGCTCGCGTGGGTGTCGCTGGCGCTGACGTCGAGCTTCCTCGCCGCGGACCGGGCGTACGCACCCCGGCCAGCCGACCGCGCCACCGCCGACGCGTTCGTGGCCGAGCAGTCCCGGACCGCCGCGCTGCTCGACCCGCGGGTGGACCTGGGGGCGCTCGCCGCGGACCCCGGGGCGCTCGCGGCGCTGCGAGCGGGCACGCTGGCCCCGCCGATGGTCGCGGACGGCACCCTGCCGCTGACCATCGCCGACCTCACCGCCCGGGTCGAGGCCTTCCGCCCGGAGCTCGCCGTGGGCAGCCAGGGGCGAGAGGCGCTGCGGTTCCTCGCGTGGCCGTCGCTGCCGGTCGCGATGCGCACGGCCTACCTGCCGGTCCTCACCGGGGCGGTGTCGATCCTGGAGCCGTGGCAACGCCGGCTCCTCGGCCTGCCCGCCACCGGGATCGCGGCCTGGCCGCTGCGGGTGCACAGCCGGGCCCTGCTCGCCGCGTTCCGCCTGTCCATCGGCGTGTCGCCGTCGCAGGCGGCTGCCCGACAGCGGGCCGGGAGCCATGCAGACTCGTGAATCGCCGGAGCTCGCGGAGGGCGATTCTTACTGTGCAGGGTGGGGGGG
>JBBDQS010000011.1:14903-43845 GCA_040905805.1 Egibacteraceae bacterium
CGCGCAGCGACCGCCATGGAGGTGCTGACGCCGAGCCGGACGACCGCGGGTGCGGCGCGGGGTGAGGAGCAGGCGACATGCGCATCGGGGTCGACCTCGGCGGGACCAAGATCGAGGGCATCGCCCTGGCCGACGACGGCCGGGAGCTCGGCCGGCACCGGGTGCCCACCCCGCGCGACGACTACCCCGCCACCCTGGCTGCCGTCGCGGGGATGGTCCGGCGCCTGGAGTCCGAGATCGGCGAACCGGCGACGGTCGGCCTGGGCATGCCCGGATCCCTGTCCCCCACCACCGGCCGGGTCCGCAACGCCAACTCGGTGTGGCTGATCGGCCAGCCGATCGACCGCGACCTGGCCGCGGAGCTCGGTCGCGAGGTCCGCTGTGCCAACGACGCCAACTGCCTGGCCGTGTCCGAGGCCACCGACGGCGCCGGCGCGGGCGCCCGGGTGGTGTTCGCGGTGATCCTGGGCACGGGGGTGGGCGCGGGGATCACGGTGGACGGGGCGCTGGTGGCCGGACGCAACGGCGTCGCGGGGGAATGGGGCCACAACCCCTTGCCGTGGGCGACCGGCGAGGAGGTCCCCGGCCCCCACTGCTACTGCGGCCGGCGCGGCTGCCTGGAGACCTGGCTGTCCGGCCCCGCCCTGGCCCGCGACCACGCGCGCGCCACCGGGCAGCAGCTCGCGGCCCCGGCGATCTCCGAGGCCGCGGAGGCCGGCGACCCGGCCGCAGACGCCACGTTGGACCGCTACGTCAACCGTCTCGCCCGCGGGCTGGCGCACGTCGCGCACGTCTGCGACCCCGACGTGTTCGTGCTGGCCGGCGGGGTGTCAAACATCCGTCGCCTCTACGAGCAGGCCCCGGCCCTGCTCCCGCAGTGGACCTTCGGGGGCGAGGCCGACACCCCGATCGAGCAGGCCGTGCACGGCGACTCCAGCGGGGTGCGCGGGGCCGCCGGGCTTTGGCCTGCCGCGGACATGGGATAGACTCTGCGACCACAGTCGTAGGTGCGCTGCACCGTTCACAGAGAGATCTGCCCAAATGCGTCGTCTGCTCCCCGTGCTGCTGATCGCCCTGCTCGCGCTCGCCCTCGCCGCCTGCGACGGCGGCAGCGACGTCGACAACCTCGTGGACGACGTCGAGGACGTCACCCCCGACGACCTCGCCGCCGGTGACGACGACGGCAGCGACGACGCGTCCGACGCGGAGTACGACCTCGCGGACCAGCCCGACGACGCCCAGCCCGAGTTCGTGACCCCCGCGAACGGCGACACGGTGTCGAGCCCGGTCACCGTCGAGCTGAGCGCGACGGGCGTCACCATCGAAGCCGCCGGGGACCCGGCCATCGGCGAGGCCCACTACCACGTCGGGGTCGACACCGGCTGCGTGGAGGAGGGCGAGGTCGTGCCCGGTCCGGGCGAGGAGGCCGAGGCCGACGGGTACTTCCACCTCGGCGACGGGTCGGACAGCACCGAGCTCGAGCTCGAGGCGGGCACCTACGAGCTCTGCCTGCAGCTGGCCGACGGGGCCCACCGGGCGTTCGGCGGCAGCGACGAGATCACCATCACCGTCGAGTAGGCCCGCCCGGCCCGGCATCCGCGGGTCCCGGGCGATCTGCGCCTCGTAGGCTAGACCCATGGTCCGCGCCGCGGTCGACCGGCTGCTCCGGGGCATCGCCCTGCTCGTGCTGCGTGGCTTCTTCCGCAAGGTCGAGGTCGAGGGGCGCGAGCGCATCCCGACCGGCCGGCCGGTCCTCGTGGTCGCCAACCACTTCAACGGTCTCGCGGACCCAGCCATCCTGGTGCACGTCTTCGGACGGGTGCCGCGGTTCCTCGCCAAGGCATCGATGTGGCGGCGACGGTGGTTCCGTCCCTTCCTTGCGATCGCGGGCCTGCTGCCCGTCCACCGTCCCCAGGACGCGCGGGGCGAGGCCGACAACACCAAGGCCTTCCAGCGCAGCTACGAGGTGCTGTCGCGCCGGCGGGGCCTGGTCGCCATCTTCCCCGAGGGGGTCACCCACGACGTCCCCGCGCTGGCGCGCATCCGCACCGGCGCCGCCCGGCTTGCCCTGGGGAACCGGGCCCAGGGGGCGCAGGGCCTGACGATCGTCCCGGTCGGGATCGCGTTCGACGACAAGCTGGCCCTGCGCAGCAGGGCGCTGGCGCGGGTCGGCGAGCCCCTCGACCTCGACGAGGAGATCACCGCTTTCGTCCGCCCCGGCGAGGCCGAGGACGACACCAACCGCCCGGCCGTGCTTCGCCTCACCGCCGAGATCGAGCGCCGCCTCCGTGCCGTGTCGCCCGACTACCGCGACCTGCGCGAGGCGAAGGTGCTGTCACGCGCCGCCGAGATCGCGCAGCGCTCCCGACGCCACCCCGCCGGTGTGCCGATGGTCGAGCAGGAGGCGCTGGCCCAGCGCCTGGCCTACGCGCCCCCCGAGGTCGTCTCCGACCTCACCGACGCGCTCGCCCGCTACCACCTGGAGCTGGAGCTTGCGGGCCTGCGCGACCACCAGCTGGTGCACGGGTACACCGCCCCCCAGCTCCTCCTCGGCTTCCTGAAGACCGCGGCGGTGGTGGCCATGATGGCGCCCTTCGCGGTGGTCGGCGCGGCCGTGCACCTCGTGCCCTACTGGTGTGTGGTGGCCGCGGGCCGAGCGGTCACCAACCCGGTCATGAAGGCCACCGCCCGCTACCTGATGTCGCTGGCCGTCTTCCCCTTGGCCTGGGTGACGGTCGTGTGGCTGAGCGGCCTGCGCCGGGCGCTGCTGGTCGTGGCGCTGCTGACCGCCCTGCCGGCGACGGGGTTCGTGGCCGTGGCCTGCGTCGAGCGCCTGGAACGCGCGCGGCGCGCCTGGCGGGGTTGGCAGGCCCTGCGGGACCGCCGGGCGATGCTCGACGATATCCTGGAGAACCGTGAGCGCCTGGTCGCCGCCGTGGAGGCCGCGGCCGCCACCGCCCCCCGCAACCCGGTCTCCTCACCGACCGGGTGACGGCACCGGACCTTGCCGGCGCTAGAGCTGCAGCTCCGTCAGCGAAGCGACCTTGCCCTGGCTGACCCGGAAGACGAACACGTTCTCGCCCTGACCGCCGGGTACCGCCTCGCCGGTCGCCAGCGCCTCGCCGGTCGTGGGGACCTCCTGGCAGCCGGGGGTGCAGACCTGGATGGTGATCGCGGGCTCGTCGGCGAGCGGCAGCGTGACCGTCTCGAAGGTGTCGCGGGCGTAGGCGTCGCCCGGCAGGCTCCCGTCCGGCGCCAACGCGCCCTGCTCACGGGCGGCCTCGACCGCCGCGTCGCCGCGCAGCACCTCCACCAGCCGGAAGGTCACCGTGCTCGCGTCGATGGTGAGCAGCCGGCCCTGGTGCTCACCGTCGGGCATGGAGTCCAGCAGCGCCGCGGCCCGCTCCTCGGGGGTCATCTGCTCCCGCTCCTCCACGGGGGGGACCGTGACCCGATCGTCTTCGCCGTCGCCCTGGGTCAGCACGACCGCGACGCCGATGACCAGCAGGATCCCTACGGCGATGAGGCCGACGATGCGCAGGTTCATGACCATCCTCTCGGTTCTCCGCCGGCTGCGGCCGGCAACGGGCCCTCCGGCCCCCACGTCCCGTCCACGACAGGGACGACCACGGGCGCCCGAAGGTTTCGCACCCGAGTCCGGACCGCTCGTCGCGGGGGGCTCGGGCGACCATACTGCACCAATGCCGCCGACTGATCTCGTCGCCGAGTCCGCGACAGTCCGGGCCACCCCCCGTGCCGGAGGCCCGGCGTGCCCGCCCCCCGCCCGAGCCTCCATCTGCTCGACGTCGGGCCACCCTGTCGGCCCTCGCCGGGTGGGCGTCTGGCGCTCGGACCGTGGGTGCCCGACCGCTGGCCCCTGGATCCGCTGTCCGCGTCCTTCGCGGTAGCCCGACTAGGTGAGCCGAGTCAGACACTGTTGGTGGCGCGTGCCCGCGGACCGCTGTTTCGCGCCAGGGAACTGCAGGACCTGGAGCAGCTCGCCAAGATCGCTGCGACCCTGGGCGACGGGCGGCTGGCACCGAGCTGACCGTCCACACGCGCCGCCGGCGTGCCTCACCCGGTTGGTCGCAGCCCGGTCTGATCGATGTCCCACTCCGGCCTCCGCCGCTGGTAGTTGTTCGACAGCAACGGCGAGGAGAGCAGGAAGTCCGCAGTGGCGCGGTTGCAGGCCACCGGGACGTTCCAGACCACGGCGACGCGCAGGAGCGCGCGGACGTCGGGGTCGTGAGGCGCGCTGGACCTGCACACCGACCTCGTACTCCAGCAGCGTTCCCGTCGTCGCCGTCGCCACCAGACGGTGGGCCGCCAGCGCAGGGCGGTTGAACTGTGCCCACTCCACCAGATCCACCTTGCAGGTGTCGTGGGCGATGCGCGCGATCGTGTTGCTTGCAGTGGTGTGTGGGTCCATCTCCTCCCCTCTCTCCTCGCGCAGCCGGTTGGTTCCGGTACAGCGAAGCAGACGCAAGGGTCGAGGATGTTGCCCGCTGGTTACCGTTCGGGGAGAGGGTTTGGCTCGCGGGCGTTGTGGCCGTCGCAACAGCCGCCGTTCACCTTCTGTTCACCTTGCTGGTGCATCATCGGCGTGTGCTGAGCACGCCCACGTCCGAAGCCCTCAACGCAAGTCCCCGGAGAGCGTGATGGATCCGCACGTACCACCGGCCAGCGCGACGTCCCGCGCTCGCAGACCGACTCCGGCAGTCCCTGACACACCCGCGGTCGACCGCGACGAGGTATTCCGGCTCGGCGCCGTCTCGTGCACCTACGGCTCGTTCACCGCGGTGCGGGACATCTCGATGAGCATCCGTCGCAACGAGATCACCGCGATCATCGGCCCGAGCGGCTGTGGCAAGTCGACCCTTCTGCGTTGTCTGAACCGGATGAACGACCTGGTCGCCGGCGCGCAGGTCCACGGTGAGGTGGTCTACAACGGCGAGGACATCTACGACCCCGACATCGACCCGGTCGAAGTCCGGCGCCGCATCGGCATGGTGTTCCAGAAGCCGAACCCGTTCCCGAAGTCGATCTACGACAACGTCGCGTTCGGTCCCCGCATGAACCGCTACAAGGGCGACCTCGACGACCTGGTGGAGCAGTCCCTGCGCAAGGCGGCGCTCTGGGACGAGGTCCGGGGCAAGCTCGCCTCCTCGGGGCTCTCGCTGTCCGGCGGCCAGCAGCAACGGCTGTGCATCGCGCGCGCGCTTGCCGTCAGCCCCGACGTGATCCTCATGGACGAGCCAGCGTCCGCGCTCGACCCGATCGCCACGCTCAAGATCGAAGACCTCATGCGGGAGCTGGCCGACTCCTACACCATCGTCGTTGTGACCCACAACATGCAGCAGGCCGCACGGGTGTCGGACCGCACCGCGTTCTTCACCGTGGCCGTCGACGACGAGAACGACCAGCGCACCGGCGAGCTCGTCGAGTTCGACACCACCGAGAAGATCTTCACGCAGGCGTCGGACCCGCGCACCGAGGACTACGTCACCGGTCGGTTCGGCTAGGCACCACCGTCCGCGCCGGCCCCGCCGACCCTGTGGAGACCTCGTGCCGTACCGACTCGAACCCCTTGAGCCTGCTGGCGAGGGCGTCCTGCGAACGGTTGACGAGCAGATCGCGGTGGCGCTCGCCCAGATGAGGGGGCACACCGACGACGGACGGGACGAGGCGGTGCACAGGGCGCGGAAAGCCTTCAAGAAGGCTCGCGCAGGGCTTCGACTGGTCCGCGACGGGATGGAGAACCCCGTCTACCGCCACACCAACCGGCTGCTGCGTGATGCAGGCCGTCACCTGGCGGGCACACGCGACAGGGCGGTGCTCGTCCAGACGCTCGACGCGCTGGTGGCCGGCGCGGGAGACCTGCTGTCCGCGGGTGCCTATGCGGGCACCCGGGAGATGCTCGCTGCGGAGCACGGCGCCACCCGCGAGCAGATCCTCACCGAAGCGGGGATCGTCGTCGCCGCGGCCCGCTCGGGCGAGGAAGCCCGGGAGTCGGTGGCGACCGTGCGTCTGGCCGGCGGTGAGGAGCTGCTCGCCGTGGGCATACAGGCTGCGTACCGTCTCGCCCGCAAGCGGGGTCGCCAGGCCGAGCGGTCCCCGACCACTGCGCGCCTGCACGAGTGGCGCAAGCGCGTGAAGGACGTGTGGTACCAGCTGCGCCTCGTCGAGGGGGGCTGGCCCGCAGTGATGCGCCCGCTGGCGGAGCAAGCCCATGAGCTGTCCCACCTGCTCGGCGAGGACCACGATCTCGCGTCGCTGCGAGCGGTCGCCGCAGCACGCGCGGAGCTGTTCGTGGCCCCTGCCGAACAGGCGACCCTCCTCGACCTCGTCGACCGCCGGCGGCGGCAGCTGCAATCGAGCGCCTTCGCGCTCGGGCACCGTCTGCACGCCGAGAAACCTGCCAGCTTGGCCAGGCGGGTCGTGGCCTACCGGGCCGCCGCACGTCGATGATCGGTAGCCGGTTTCGCGGCCCTCACACCCGTGGTCGCTCCCCCTCGCCCCCCTCGCCCCGCTCGCGGGCTCTCTGCATCAACACCGCCTGCGCATGGACCGGTTCCTCGCCGTCGCCAGGCTGCCGGCGTGTCCACGAGCCGTCGGGCCCGAGGTCCCACGCATGGGTGTTGTCTGCCAGCAGCAGGTCGAGGATCACGGCGAGCCGCTGTTGCAGCTCGGGGTCGCGGACGGGGACCATCACCTCGACGCGACGGTCGAGGTTGCGCGGCATCCAGTCGGCGGAACCGAGCCAATAACCGCCATGGGAGAACTGCAGCACCCGGCAGTGCTCCAGGAAGCGACCCACGACGCTCGTCACGCGAATGCCCTCGCTCACCCCCGGCACACCGGGACGCAGGCCACAGATGCCCCGGACGACGAGCTCGATGCGCACGCCCGCCTGCGCCGCGCGGTACAGCTCGGCGATCAGCAGCGGGTCGATCAGCGAGTTGAGCTGGGCGCGGATGAGGCCCGGTCGCTCCTCGCCGTGGGCCTCCACCTCGCGCCGGATGCGCTCGCCGAGCTGTGTGCGCAGCTCTGTGGGAGCCACGAGCAGGTGGCGGTAGGTCCGCTGGCGGGCGTAGCCGGTGAGGACGTTGAACAGCTCGCTGACGTCGGCGCCCAGGTCGGCGTCGGCGGTGAGCAGGCCCAAGTCGGTGTAGAGCTTGGCGGTCTGGGGGTTGTAGTTGCCGGTGCCGACGTGGACGTACCGACGGATGCCCCCGGCTTCCCGGCGGACCACGAGGGCGATCTTGCTGTGGGTCTTCAGACCGGCGAGCCCGTAGACCACGTGGACGCCGACCTTCTCCAACGCTCGTGCCCAGCGGATGTTGGCCTCCTCGTCGAAGCGCGCCCGCAGCTCGACGAGTACCACCACCTGTTTGCCGTGCTCCGCGGCGCGCATGAGCGCGCGGACGGTCGGGGAGTCACCGGACGTGCGGTAGAGCGTCAGCTTGATCGCCAGCACCGCAGGGTCGTCCGCCGCAGCGGTGACGAGACGCTCGGTGGTCGCGGTGAACGAGTCATAGGGGTGGTGCGTGAGCAGGTCCCCGCGCCGCAGCTCGGCGAACAGCTGGCGGGCTGGCGTCTCCGCCCCATGGGGCAGCCGTGTGTGCACCACTGGCTCCCAGGGCGCCCAGCGCAGGTGCGGCGCATCGTGGTCGGCCAGCCCATGCAGGTCGGACAGACCCAGGAGGCCCTCGATCCGGTAGGTCTCGGGCTCGCCGACGCCGAGCTCGTCCTGCAGGAGAGCGACGACGCGCTCGGGCATGTCACCGGCAACCTCCAGGCGCACGACCGCGCCGAAGCGCCGCTTGCGCAGCTCGGCCTGGATGGCCAGCAGGAGGTCGTCGGCCTCGTCTTCCTCCACGTCGAAGTCGGCGTTGCGCGTGACCCGGAACAGGTGCGCTTCCACGACCTCCATCCCCGGGAAGAGACGCGCGAGGTTGACCGCGATGAGATCCTCGAGGAGCACCCACCCGGGGCGCGACCCGAGTGCGACGAGCCGCGGCAGGACCGCGGGAACCTTGACCCGGGCGAAGCGCCGCTCGTGCGCCTCCCGATCGCGCAGGGTCACCGCAAGCGACAGGCTCAAGCCGGAGATGTAGGGAAACGGGTGGCTTGGATCAACCGCCAGAGGGGTCAGAACCGGGAAGACCTGCTCGTCGTAATGCTCGGCGAGCCGCTGCCGTTCGAGCTCGGGCAGCTCCTCCAGCCGGTGCAGGGGGATGCCCTCGGCAGCCAGCTCGGGCAGCAGCTCCCCGTGTAGGCACGCATAGGCCTCGCGCACCATGGGGTGCAGGCACGCGTCGATCTCCTGGAGCTGCTGAGCCGGCGTGCGCCCGTCTGGCGTGCGGCGGCGCACGCCGGCTGCCAGCTGCGCCTTGAGGCCGGCGACCCGGATCATGAAGAACTCGTCGAGGTTGCTGCCGAAGATGGCGACGAACCGGATCCGCTCGAGCAAGGGCACGGCAGGATCGGCCGCCTGTGCGAGCACGCGGCGGTTGAACTGCAGCCACGACAGCTCCCGGTTCAAGAACAGTCGGGGGTCCGCGCGGTCGGTCGGGTCACGGCACATGGCCGCCGCAACGTATCGGCACGGCTTGACTCAGCGACGACCATCCGGTGAACAGGAGGTGAACTCTGGACTGGCGGGCGTCCCGGCGACCTCAGGCCGAGGCGAACGCCCAGAGAAAGCGCCGGATGACCTCGCGGTCTATATCGTAGGACACCCGCCGCGCCGCGCATGAGGGCGTGACCCACTCCAACCCGTCGACCTCCGCCCCTGCGGTGAACGAGCCGCGCTCCGCCTCCACCGCCCAGTAGTGCACCACCTTGTCCTGAAAGCCCCCCTTGCGGGTCTCCTTCAGGTAGTAGACGGCTCCCAGCGACGTCCCGACTCGGCCGCGGTACCCCGTCTCCTCCCAGATCTCGCGCACCGCGGCTTCGATCAGGCCCTCACCGGGCTCGAGCTTTCCCTTCGGCACGGTCCAGTCGTCGTACTCGGGGCGATGGATGATCGCGACCTCCAACCCTTCACCGCCATCCGCCCGTCGCCAGAGCACTCCGCCGGCTGCCACGACCTCACCCATGCGGGGATAGTAGCCAGTGCGGGACCGCGCCAATCCCTTCGCGGCCCACGCTGCGTGAGGGCTCCCCGGCGCGGACGGCACCGAACATGTCGCGCCCCATGAATGCGGCTCAGCCGAAGCGGCCGGTGATGTAGCCCTCGGTGCGGTCATCTGACGCGTCCGTGAAGATGCGCTCCGTCCGGTCGTACTCCACCAGGACCCCGGATGGCTGCTCCTGGTCAGGATCGTCGTCGATTGTCAAGAACGCGGTCATGTCAGAGACGCGCGCAGCTTGCTGCATGTTGTGGGTGACGATGATGATGGCGTACTCGTTGCGCAGCTCGCGCATCAGGTCTTCGATCGCCAAGGTGGCGATCGGGTCAAGCGCCGAGCACGGTTCGTCCATGAGCAGCACCTCGGGCTCCATCGCTATGGCCCGCGCGATGCACAGTCGCTGCTGCTGGCCGCCCGACAGGCTCAGCGCGGAGCTCTTGAGCCGGCCCTTGACCTCCTCCCAGAGGGCCGCACGGCGGAGCGCCCCTTCGACGATGTCGTCGAGGTTGTGGTCCATGGTGTTGCCGCGGGGGCCGTACGCGATGTTGTCGTAGATCGACTTCGGGAAGGGGTTCGGCTTCTGGAACACCATCCCGATACGGCGTCGCACCTCGACCGGCGAGACCCGCTTGTCGAACAGGCTCTCACCGTGGTACCGCACGTCGCCCTCGGCTCGCGCGCCGGGAACCAGGTCATTCATCCGGTTGAACGAACGGAGCAGCGTCGACTTCCCGCAGCCGGATGGCCCGATGAACGCGGTGATGTCACGCGCGTGGATCTTCATGTCGACGTCGCGCACCGCGCGGAACGTGCCGTAGTACAGGCTGAGGTTCTCCACATCGAAGACGGCCTCGCCGCGCTCGTCGGACGGCTCTCGGGGCGCCGGCTGCGGGCGGATGCTCGGCTGGTGCGACGTCTTTGACTTCATTGGCTGAGTTGCTCCTCGTAGCGGTTGCGCAACCAGACGGCGACGGCGTTCATGGCCAGCACCAACGCGAGCATGACGATCACCCCGGCCGCGGCCAGCAAGCGGAAGTCCGCCTGCGGGCGACTCGCGTACTGGAAGATCATGACCGGCAGGGTCGAGTACCCGCCGCTGAACAGACGCGGATCGAAGGTCACGAAGACGGTCGCCCCGACCAACAGCAGCGGGGCTGCCTCGCCGACCGCCCGCGCCACGGACAGGATCAGACCGGTCAGGATGCCGGGGCGTGCAGCCGGCAGGACCTGATGGCGGATCGTCTGCCATTGGGTCGCGCCCAGCGCCAAGGAGGCGTCCCGCACGGAGGAGGGCACGGCGCGGATCGCCTCGCGCGCGGACAGGATGATGGTCGGCAGCACGAGCAACGCCAAGGTCAGGGACCCCGCAGCCGCGACGAACCCCAAGCCGAGCGGGCCGCGGACGATGAACGCCAGGCCGAGTATCCCGAACACGATCGACGGCACACCCGCCAGGTTCTGGATGTTCACGTCGATGAGGCGGTTCCACCACTTCGTGGAGTCCGCGTACTCCTCCATGTAGACGGCCGCTCCGACCCCAAGGGGCAGGATGAGCACGATCACGCCACCGATGACGTAGAGCGTCCCCAGCAACGCAGGTCGGTAGCCGGCCTGGTTCGGGTCGATGGTGGACGGCACGCCCGTCAGCAGGTTCCAGTCCAGGCGGGCGCCGCCGGCGATCAGGGCCCATACCACGATCGAGGCGAGGCCCACGAGGGCGAAGGACAAGCCCAGGTAGAGCAGGGCGCGGAACGTCACGTCTGCGACACGGTCGCCCTTGGGGGGTGGGACGAAGATGCTCCGCGTCGCCGCGTGTGCGCCCGACGCCGCAAGCTGCGCGCCCCGACCTCGAGCGGGTGGATTCGTCGCCATCTACTCGTACACCTCCCGGTAGCGGCGCACGAAGCGGACCGCGATCATGTTGAGGGTGAACGTGGCCAGGAACAGCATCGCCCCGACGGCGAAGATCGTGTCGTAGGTGAGCGTGCCG
The DNA here is from genome assembly GCA_040905805.1 of Egibacteraceae bacterium. Classification (NCBI taxonomy): domain Bacteria; kingdom Bacillati; phylum Actinomycetota; class Nitriliruptoria; order Egibacterales; family Egibacteraceae; species Egibacteraceae bacterium. The sequence goes on from JBBDQS010000011.1 coordinate 26,028, forward strand.
GTCGAGATGTCGCCGGTCGCCGTGCCGGCGATGTACGCCGTGATCGTCTGCACGCCCTTCGTCGGGTCGAACGACAGCTGCGGGTTGCCTGCCCCGGCCGCCAGCAGCACCACCATCGTCTCCCCGACGGCGCGCGACGCCCCCAGCACGATCGCGGCGACGATGCCCGAGATCGCTGCGGGCAGGACGATCCGCAGCGTCACCTTGAGCTTGCTGGAGCCCAAGGCGTAGGCGGCTTCACGCATCGATCGCGGCACCGCGCGCATCGCGTCGTCGCTGACGGAGGCGATCAGCGGCACGATCAACAGTCCGACGGCGAGGGACGCGACGCCGACGGAGAACGGCCCCTGCCACGGCAGGAACGGCAGCAGCGTCTCTGCGAGCGGTCGGAGGAACAGGAACGCGAACAGCCCGATCGCGACCGTCGGGATGCCTTCCAGGACCTCCAACGTCGGCTTGATGATCTTGCGCACCCTGGCAGGCGCGTACTCGGACAGGTAGATCGCCGAGAGCAGCCCGACCGGCAGCGCCACGCTCAACGACATCACGACGACCATCAGCGAGCCGACGACGATCGGCCAGACCCCGAAGCTGGGATTGGCGAACCCGGGTGCCCACAGGGTGCCGGTGACGAACTCGCCGATCGGGATCTGGCTGAGGAAGCGGACCGTGGCCGGAACGAGGGAGGCGACGATGGCCGCGGTCGCCGCGACCGACACCGAAGCGCAGGCGAACAGCACCCACTTGACCACCTTGCCGACGTAGTCGGGACGTGCCGCACCCAGCGGCCGACGCGCAGGCGCGTCGCCGCTGGGTGCGCCAGGACCGGGCATGGCGCTCATTAGCCGGCCAGATCGGCGATCTTGGACCTCGCCGTCTCGATCTGCTCGTCCGTCAGTGCGATGAACTCCGCCAGCTCAGCGATCTCGACGGCGTTGTCCACGTAGAACTCCGCGAAGTCGAGCACCTCCGGCCGCGCGAATGCGGTGTCGCTGAAGTAGACGAACAGCCCACGTCCGAGGGGCGCGTAGGTTTCGTTCGCGACGTTCTCCGGCGTGGCCTCGACGCAGCCGTCGCCGTTGTCGATCTCCAGCGCCTTGACTTCCCCGGCCGCCTCCTGGAAGTAGGAGTACGGGACATACCCCATGGCGGTGCCATCCCCCCGAACCGCGGTGACGGCGGCGTTGTCGTCCTCGCCGATGTCGATGTAGTCGTTGCGGATCCGTCCCTCCTCACCGTTGATCGCTTCGGTCCAGTAGTCGAACGTCCCTGAGTCCGTGCCCGGGCCGTACAGCTGGACGGGCTGGCTCGCGAAGTCCTCGGGGAAGTCGGTGTCGGGGACGTCGCCCCAGGTGCTCACCGAGGAGTCCGCATCCCAGATCGCGTTGATCTGGTCCACGGTCAGGCAGTCGACTGGGAAGTCATTGTTCACCAGGGCGGCTAGGGCATCGTTGGCGACCGTCACGAAGTCGTAGCCTATCCCGTTCTCCTCGCAGATCTCGATCTCCTCGTCCTTGATCGGCCGAGACGAGTTGTTGGCGTCCGTCTCACCGATGCAGAACTTCTCGAACCCGCCGCCGGTGCCGGAGATCGCCACCGTCACGCGAACGTCGGGGTTCTCTTGCATGTAGAGCTCCGCCGCGACCTCGGAGAGCGGACCCACCGTGCTGGAGCCGTCGAGGTTGACCTCACCGGAGACCGACTCGCTGTCATCCGCGGACACGTCGACCGGCGATTCGTCAACTGTGCCATCGGCGCACGCGGCGACAAGCAGGGAAAGGGCCAGCAGCATGGCAGCCGGCTTCCAGAAGGACCTGAGCATGTGCGATCTACTCCCGTCATGGGTGATGTCGAGCCGGATCGACCTCGACACCGGAAAACCCTACGGAGCCCACGTGGCCGCGAGACTCCCGGCAGGCAAACTGCAGGTGAACACAGGGTGTCCTGACTGGTCCCGCCCGCCACCCCAGCCGCTCGTCCCCTGGGGTTCGTCACTGGCTGACCCCCGACGAGGCCTCCTACGAGACCCGCGCCGAGCTCGCCGGGGCGCAGGTCTTCACTGACCAGGTCTGCGACCAGCTACCGGAGCGCCGTCGCGCGCAGGGACAGCTCGGCGACCGCCCCGGCCGCGACCTCGACGGTGGCGGTCTCGTGGCCGGGCGCGCGCACCGTCCAGCGCCCGGGCGCCAGGTTGGGGAACCCGGCTCTACCGGTGGCGTCGGCCCGGACCGCGACGGCGTCCTGGCCCGCGACGGCGTCCCGGCCCGCCGCGGGATGGGCGCGCACCTCCAGCCCGTCCACCGCCCGCACGACCAGGTGGCCTGCCGCGGCCTCGGCCTGCGCCGTGGGGCCGGGTGCGGCCCCCGACCGCAGGACGGGTGGGGGGGCCGGGTCGCGGAACGGGTCGGTGGCCAGCGCGTCGAGCAGGGCGCCGGGGCCGGCGCCGGCCGTGGTCTGCTGGTAGCTGTACAGCACCGCGCCGTCGGTGGCGGCGGTGGCCCGCCCCAGCTGGGCGAGCGAGCCCGGCACGCCGTTCAGGTAGCCGGCCTGCCCGACCGCCACCGGACCCGCAAGACCGGACTCGAAGGCGACCCAGTCGTCGAACCACCGGCGCTGCGCCGCGTCGTGCTCACGGAAGTAGTTCATCGGGAACGCGATGTCGATGGTCCCTGCGGCCAGCCACGACGGCCAGTCCTGGAACACGTCGCGGTACGTGCGGGTCTGCTCGTAGCCGCCGCTTGACGCCGGCCCGGGACCCATGGTGCTGGCCGCGAGCGACACCGCCACCTGCGGGTCCACGGCGGCGACCTCGAGGAAGATCCGCCGGGCGAGGTCGCCGGTCTGCCGGCGGCGCCACGCCTGCCACGCCGGGTTGTCGGGCGCGGGCGTCCCCGCGGCCCCGGTCTGCGCGCGGAAGCGGTCCAGCGAGGCGGGGTGGTAGCCCCAGGCGGCGCCCTCGTAGCGCAGGTAGTCCACGTGCACCGCGTCGATGGCGTAGCGGGCCGCCAGCTCGGCCAGCGCTGCGGCCACGTGGTCCTGCACGCCGGGCACGCCCGGGTCCAGGTAGGAGCCGTCGTCACCGGCGGCCGTGCGGGTGGTCCACGGCTCGGCGCTGTCGGGGCCGTGGCGGGTCCACACGTGGTCGGGCCCGAGGTCCAACCCGTCGTAGGCGCCGTGGTAGGCGGGCATCGTCGACATCCAGGCGTGCACCGCCAGGCCGCGCTCGTGGGCGGCGGGCACCAGCTCGGCGAGCACGTCGAGGTCGGCGGGCAGCCCCGGGTCGGCGGTGCGGGGCAGGACGCCCGAGCGGTAGTAGGCGTCCTGACGGCGGGCGACCTGGACCACGACGGTGTTGAGGTTGGCCCGCGCGGCGGCGTTCAGGAAGCGGTGGATGCCCGTGCGGGACTTGAGCGACCCGTCGAACAGGTGCACCCACACCCCGCGCAGCTGCGGGTCGGGACCGCCGGCGCGGGCCTCGCGGTACCAGGTCTCCAGGAGGCCGACGTGGGCGTCGGTCAGCGCCGCGGTCCCCCCGACCAGCCGGGTGGGGGCCTCGCTGCCGTCGGCGGCACGCAGCCCCCCGAGGCGCAGGTAGCGCCCGGTGGCCGCGGCAGGGACGTCCCGGGCGGCGTAGAGCACCGGCCCCCCCTCCAGCGCCGCCGCCCAGCCGGCGGTGACCGCGTCGACGAGGTGCTCGTCGGCCTGTGCGACCAGCAACCGCGGCCCGTCACTCGGGAAGGCGCGGGCGACCGACGCCGCCGTGCCACCCCGGTCCGCGCCCGCCACCCGGCGCACCCGGTCCCCGCCGACCAGCCGGCGCAGGTGCCCCTCGACCGCCTCCGACACCACCCCGTGGCCGCCGACGATCACCACCTGCTGCGCGGCGCTGAGCGCGCCGATCGTCACGGCGGGCAGCGTCGCCTCCTCGGTGAGCAGCAACGCCGCGCCCTGCCGGGCCGCCGGCGCCGCGGCGACCAGGGAGTCGGCCGGGCGCCGCCCGTTGACCACGAAGGCCGTGCTGCCCGCGCCGGCCTCCGCGGCGACCGCGGCGGCGGTGGCCTCCCGTCCGGAGCCGGCGACGCGGCGCACGTCCACGCCGGTGGCGACGATCTCGTCCTCCACCGCGTCGGACACCGCGGCGGTCCCCCCGAGGACCGTCACGGTCGCGGGCCCCAGGCGCTGGAGCTCGGCACGGGTGGGCTCCGGCAGGCTCCCGGGCGGGGTGAGCAGCACCGGGCCTCCCACGGCGTGGGCGAGCACCGCTCCGGCCAGGGCGTCGGCGAGCCCACCCGCGGGGTCGCCGCGGGCCAGCAGGACGTGGGCGGCGCCGTCGGGGTAGGCCACCGCGGAGGCGCACGCGGCGGTGGCGAAGCGGTCGGGGCCGGCCAGCCGCTCGATCGGTGCGCTGGCCGACGCCGCCGTCAGGCACCCCTCGGCGCCGTGCGCCACGGACAGGCTCGCCTGGGCGGTCACGACGAGCACGGCGACGGTCAGCGCTGCCGCCAGCCCCCTCATGCTGCGCCCGCTCACCGCACCCGCTCCCTTTGTCCGCTGGTGTTCGCTCAGTCTCCCGTTCGTGTGCACCGGTCGGGGAAGCGTAGCGACTGCTGCCGGGTCCACGGCGGTACCCTGAGGGCACGGACGCTCCCGGCGGGCGGGGATGCGACGCGGAGCACGAGGGCGGCGGTGGTGCACATGGGAGCCCAGGCAGAGGACCGTGACCCGCGGATGCCGACGTCGACCCGGCTGCTGTGGGGGCTGGGCGCGGTCGTCGCCGTGGCCCTGCTCGCCGCCGCGCTCGCCGGGACGCTGCGGGAGCCGGCGTCCCTGCCCGCGGGCACCCCCGAGGCCACGGTGCAGGCCTACGTCGCGGCGGTGCTCGACGGCGACGTCGAGCGGGCGACCGCCCTGCTCGTCGACGACCTCGCCCGCAACTGCCGCGAGCGCGACTTTCGCGTGACCCTGCCGGAGGAGCCCCTGACCGTCACGCTGGACGACGTGCGGGTGCGCGACGACCGCGCCGAGGTGACCGTGCGGCTGGACGGGGACGCCGACGAGCCGCTCCTGCCGATCTTCGAGTCGGTCTCCCGCCAGCACTTCACGCTGGTGCGTCAGCGCAACCGCTGGGTCATCGCCGAGGATCCCTGGCCGGTGTACTTCTGCCATCGTCTGCAACCGTGATCGCGCTCGGGATCGTCGCCCTGGTCACGCTCCTGCTGCTGGTGGGACTGGCGGTCTGGGCGGTGCACGCCGCCCGCTCCAGCCGGGCCGACGAGACCCGGTCCGCACCGAGCCTGCGCCGGTTCCTGCAGTACGCCTCGCTGCTCGCGGCCGTGGGCACCACGGCGATCGGCCTGTCCGGACTGGTCGAGCTCGCGCTGCCGGCGCAGCGGTTGGCCGGGCGGGCGTCCGGTGACCTCGCGCTGTCGCTGTCGCTGTCGCTCGTGGCGCTGCCGGCCGCTGTCGGGCTCTGGCGGGTCATGCGCCGGCGTCTGGCCGCGGACGACGAGGAGCGGGCGTCGGGGGCGTGGTCGCTGTACCTGGCCGTCGCGACGACCGTGGCGGTCACCGTCGCGGTGGTCAGCCTGGTGGAGGTCGTGGAGTGGGCGGTCGCCGGGCGGGCGTTGCCCCCCGACGCCGCGGCGCGCGCCCTGGTCTGGGGCGCGGTGTGGGCGGCGCACCAGCGCGTGCTCGTGGGGGGGCGCACCAGCCCCACGGGCCCGACCGCGGACCTCACCGTGCTCGCGGGCGCCGCGGTCGGGCTCCTGACCCTGGTCACCGGGATCGGCAGCGTGCTGGTCTGGTCCCTCGACCGGCTGTACGCCGCACTGGTCGGGGGCGTGCTCGCCGGCGGGGCCCCGTGGCGGACCCTGGCCCACAGCACCGCCGTGGCGGTGCTCGGCGGTGCCCTGTGGTGGTGGCAGTGGCTGCGCCAGGCCGCTCGCGCGCCGCGCACGGACCTGTGGTACCGCTACCTGCTCGGCCTGCCGGTCCTCGGGGGCCTGCTCGCGTCGGTGGGGGCAGCCGCGACCGCCCTGCACACCGTCGCGCAGTGGACGGTTGGGGTGCCGGTCGCCGAGCGTGCCGCCGCGCACTTCGCCGTGCTGCCGCCGGCGCTGGCCGCGGGGGCCGTGGGCGTGTGGGCGTGGGCCTACCACCGGGCGGTGCTGAGCGAGCAGCCCGACCGTCGCCGCACGGAACCCGAGCGCGCCTACGAGTACGTCTGCGCGGCGGTCGGCCTGGTCGCGGCCGGCGCCGGGATCACCGTCGCGCTGGTCGCCGCGATCGAGGCGCTGGCGCCCCCGCCGCTGGCCGCCACCGACCCCACCGGTCGAGCGACGCTGGTCACCGCCGCCACGCTGCTGGTCGTCGGCGGCCCGCTGTGGTGGGCGTTCTGGCGACGGCTGGGCAACCCGCCGGCCGTGGACGCGACGGCCGAGCGCAAGTCCCCGTCCCGGCGGGCGTACCTCTTCCTGCTCCTCGGCGCCGCCGGGCTGACCGCGCTCGTGAGCCTGGTCGCCGGGCTGTTCGTGGTGCTGCGCGAGGTCTTCGAGGGCGCTCTGGACGCCGGCGTCCTGCGGGACGTGCCGGTGGCGGTCGCCCTCACGGTGACCGCTGGCGCGGTGGCGGCCTACCACTGGACGGTGTACCGCGAGGACCGCGCCGCACGCCCGGACGACGACCGTGACCGCGACCGCCACGTGCTGCTCGTCGCCCCCGACCCGGACCTGCTGGCCCCCGACCTGCGGCGCGCCACCGGCGCGACGGTGCGCACCCTGCGCCACCTGGACGCCGGTGCGCCGGGCGCGGGCGCCGACGCGGTGGCGCAGGCCGTCCTGGCCAGTCCCCACCCGCGGGTGCTGGTCGTGGTGGACGGCGAGGACGTCCGGGTGATCCCCTACCAGACGTCGTGAGCGCCGCCCCCTCGACCCGTATGGCGAGGTCGCGCTCGGCTGCTCAAGTCGGGCGTGCAGGACGCGCGCCACTACGAGAACCTGTGGGCCACGATCCGGGAGCGCCGGGTCTGGCGGGGCGAGATCGTCGACCGCCGCAAGGACGGCACGCTGTACACGGTGATCCAGACGGTCACGCCGATCCTGGATGCACGCGGTGCGATCACCCACTACGTGGCGGTCCACGATGACGTCACGCTGCTGCGCGCCGGGCAGGCCCGCCTGCAGGCGCTGTTCGACCACGCCCTGGACGGGATCATGCTGTTCGACGACGACGCCCGGGTGATCGATGCCAACCGCGCGATGAGCGCGATGACCGGCTATCCGATGGCGCAGCTGGCCACCATGACGCTGGACGAGCTGGTGCCCGAGGCGTACCGGTCCCGCTACCACGAGCTCTGGGCCCGCTTCCGTGCCGACGGGCGAGGCCGGGGAGGTGTGCCCATCGTCCGGCGGGACGGCCAGTTGCGAGACATCGAGTACCAGTCGGTGGCCGGCATCACCGAGGGCGTGAACCTGCTGATCGCGCAGGACGTCTCCGAGAAGCGGCGGGGCGAGGAGCAGCAGCGCTTCCAGGCCCAGCTGCTCGAAGCGGTCGGGGACGCGGTCATCGCCACCGACCTCACCGGCCTGGTGCGCTACGTCAACCCGGCCGCGGAGCGCCTCTACGGCTGGTCCGAGCAGCAGGTGCTCGGCCGGGCGATCACCGAGCTCACCGTGCCCGACGGCGCAGCCGCACGCGCCGAGGAGATCATGTCGCAGGTGCGCAACGGCAAGACGTGGACGGGGCGGTTCGAGGTCCGCCGGCACGACGGCACGAGCTTTCCGGCGCTGGTGACCAACGCCGCCTACCTCGACGCCACCGGGCAGCTCGCCGGGATCATCGGGGTCTCCACCGACGTCAGTGACCTGGAGCGCTCCCAGGCGTTGCTCGTCCGCCGGGTCCGGCAGCAGACCGTGGTCGCCGAGCTCGGCCAGGCCGCGCTTGACACCCACGACCCCCGGTCGCTGGGTGACCTGGCCAGCGACATGGCGGCCGAGCTGCTGGGCCCCGACGTGCCCATCCACTTCTCCCTCCCCGGCTCGGCCGCACCGCAGCGCACCACCGGCGGTGTCCGGATCCACATCGGTGCCTCCGGGGCCTTCAGCATCACCGGCCCGGGCGCCGAGGACCTGCCGGCCGACGACCACGAGTTCCTGCGCGCGCTGGCGCACATCGTGCAGGCCGCCAGGCAGCGTCACGCCGCCACCACCCAGCTCGAGCACCTCGCCATCCACGACCCGCTGACGGGCCTGCTCAACCGCGTCGGGTTCCTCGGCCGGCTCACGCATGCCCGCGCCACAGCCGCGCGCTCCGGGCGGCGCTTCACCGTGCTGTTCCTCGATCTGGACGGGCTCAAGGTCATCAACGACGGGCTCGGCCATGCGACGGGCGACGAGGTCCTGCAGCTCGTCGCTGAGCTGTTGAACAGCGTGGCGGGCCCCGCCGACACGGTGGCCCGTTTCGGTGGCGACGAGTTCGCCCTCCTCTGCCCGGACGTCGCCGACGAGCATGCGGCGAAGCTGGTCGCCGAGCGCGTCCGGACGGCGCTCGCCGCGGGCGCGTCCACCGACCGCGGGACCGTCCCGGTGACCGCCAGCATCGGCATCGTCCTCGGCGACGGCATGATCGACGACGCCGCGCTGCTCCGCGACGTCGACACCGCCATGTACGCGGCCAAGGCCGCCGGGCGCAATCGCACCGAGGTGTTCAACCCGCGGATGCAGGACCAGGCCACCGACCGCTTCCGCATGGTCCTCGCGCTGCGGACCGCGCTGGAGCACGACGGTGTGGAGGTGCACTACCAGCCCACGATCGAGGTCGCCACCGGCCGCATGATCGGCGTCGAGGCGCTGGCTCGGCTCCGGGCCGAGGACGGCAGCATCATCCCGCCCAACGACTTCATCTGGGTGGCCGAGCAGACGGGGGTGATCGACGTCCTCGGGGCGCAGGTGCTCCGACGCGCCTGTCTCGACGCGCAGCCGTGGATCGCCGCGGACCCCACCTTCACGCTCTCGGTCAACCTCGCCCCGCGCCAGCTCACCAGCCCCGACATCTCCGAGACCGTCGCGACGATCCTGGCCGAGACCGGCCTCGACCCCACCTCGCTGGTCCTGGAGATCACCGAGTCCGCGCTGCTGGCGGGCCCCGAGGTCGCAGCGACGATGACCCGCCTGCGCCGGAGCGGCATCCGCCTCGCCATCGACGATTTCGGCACCGGCTACAGCTCCCTGGCCCACCTGCGGCACATGCCGGTCGACATCCTCAAGATCGACCGCAGCTTCGTCAGCGGCCTTAAAGCCGACATCCAGGACCACGCCCTGGTCGCCGCGACGATCCACCTCGCGCACGCCTTCGGGCTCCCCACCACCGCCGAAGGCGTCGAGACCCCCGAGCAGCTCGCCGAGCTCGCCCGCCTCGGCTGCAACCACGCGCAGGGCTACCTGTGGAGCCCCCCGGTGCGAGCCCCCCGGATCTCCGAGATGCTCCACACCAGCCCCCCGGCGCCGGGCGGCCCGGCCGCTGGCTAGTCATCCCTGGCGCGAAGATGGCTCCATCGAGCCATTGCCGGTGGCGGGGCCCATGCCGACAGTAAAGACCGTAGGGATCGAATGGTGCTCGGGCCGCGGCGACCCTGACCCGTCTGGATCCAGACCAGCGCCGCCTGGCAGGGAAGGTGGGCGTGACCGAACCAGCCGGGGTCCTGGCGTACGCGGGGGCCGCGGTCTTCTGCGCGCTGGCCATCGTGGGGATGGTGCAGTGGCGCCGGCGGGGGACCGGGGCGGTGTGGCTGACGGTGACCTTCTGCGTGCTGGGCCTGGTGGCGCTGCTCGGGGTCTCGTCGCTGTACCCGCAGCCGTCCCATCCCGCCTACGGCCCTGTCACCCGGGTGCTCGCCGGGATCCTGGTGTCCGTGCCCTACCTGCAGTACCGGTTCATGGCCTCGTTCGAGACCCGCCGACGCGGCGAGGAGGCCGTGGTCGCCGTCGTGGCGGCCGCGGTGGTCGCCGGTGCCCTGCTCGTCCCCGACCTCGGGGGCGAGGGTGAGTCCTACCCCCCCGCCCTGGCGGTCTTCGTCGGTGGCGTCCTCACCTACTGGGTCGCCGTGACCGGTCTGGTCGCGCATCGGCTGTGGGCGAACGGGCGCGCCCAGCCGATGGTGGTCCGCCTGCGCATGCGCACCCTCGCGGCGGGTTCGCTCGGATTGGCGCTCGCCGTGGTCGTCTCGGGGGCGTCGCCGTCCTCCGGTGACCGGACCTCGCTGGCCATCGACGGGCTGGCCCTCCTCGCCGGCCTGCTGCTGCTGGCCGGCTTCGCTCCGCCGCCCGTCCTGCGCGCCTGGTGGCGTCGCCGGGAGGGCGCACGCACCTGGCAGCTCGCCAGCTCGGTGATGGAGGCGGTCAGCCCGGCCGAGGTCGCGGCGCCGTGCGTGCGCCACGCCTCGCGGCTGTTCGGCGGTCGGGGTGCGCTGCTCGCCGACGGGGACGGGACCGTCCTGGCCGCGCAGGGCCTGCCGCCGGACGAGGCCCGCCGGCTGGCTGCCGGGAACGCCGCCGCCACGGACGCACGGATGGTGGTCCCGTGCGGGTCGGGCTCCCTGATCGTGCAGCCCAGCGTCTTCACCCCGTTCTTCGGCGACGAGGAGACCGACGAGCTGCGCGGTGTGGCCGCGCTCGCCGAGCTGGCGCTGACCCGGGTGGCGCTGCACGACCAGGCGCGGACGAGCTACCGGCAGCTGGCCGAGGCGCAGTCCCTGGCCAAGGTCGGCAGCTGGCAGTGGGACACCGACAGCGAGCGGGTGCGGTGGTCCGACGAGCTGTTCCGCCTCTACGGGCTCGAACCGCAGGCCAGCGACATGCGCGCCGCTGACATCGCCGAGCTGGTGCACCCCGACGACCGTGACATGCTCGCCGAGGCCATCACGACGGCATGCGCGCAGCGCCAACCCTTCGAGCTGGAGTACCGCGTCGTGCACCCCGACGGCACGATCGCCCACCTGTTCGTCCGGGGCCGGACCACCGAGCTGCCCGGGGGAGCCCTGCGGCTGGTCGGCGTCTGCCGGGACGTGACGGAGCGGCGGGTGCTGGAGGAGGCGGTGGCACGCGGCGCGCTGCGCGACCCGCTGACGGAGCTGGCGAACCGCATGCTGTTCACCGAGCGGTTGTCACGGGCGCTGGCGCGCACCGGCGAGGGCGACAGCCTGATGGCGGTCCTGCTGCTCGACCTGGATGACTTCGCCGCGATCAACGACACCTGGGGACCGGCCGCCGGGGACCAGGTCCTGCGGGTGGTGGCCAACCGCCTGCAGTCGCTCGCCCGGTCGGTGGACACCGTCGCCCGGCTGGGCGCGGACCAGTTCGCCATCCTGCTGGAGGGCACCGACCTGCTGGCGACCACCACCCTGGCCGAACGCATCCGCGTCGAGCTCACCCAACCCGTGGCGGTGCCGGGCGGGGAGGTCACCGTGCAGGGCAGCATGGGCGTCACCGCCGGCGTTCGCGCGGTCACCGCCGGCGAGTTCCTGCGCAACGCCGACGCGGCGATGCGCGCCGCCAAGGCGGCCGGCAAGGGCGGGTACCAGGTCTTCGAGGACACGATGCACGAGCAGCTGTCGCGACGGCTCGCGCTGCGCGCCGACCTGCAGCGGGCCGTGTCCGAGGAGCAGCTGTGGCTCGCCTACCAGCCGATCGTGTCGCTGACGGACGGCCGCGTGCTCGCGGTGGAGGCCCTGGTGCGCTGGGACCACCCGATCCTCGGGCCGGTCAGCCCCACCGAGTTCATCCCCATCGCCGAGGACAGCGGCATGATCGGGCCGATCGGTCACTGGGTGGTGGAGCAGTCGCTCGCGCAGCTGTGCACCTGGCGCCGGCAGCGGCCCGCGCTGGCGCGGCTGGAGCTGCACGTCAACATCTCCGCGCGCGAGCTGAAGCAAGTCGCCCTGGTCGAGCGCTTCACCGCCGCCCTGGAGGCGTCCGGGCTGGATCCGGCGGCCCTGACCGTCGAGGTCACCGAGTCGGTGCTGATGGGCGAGCGCGACGCGAGCATCGCCGCGCTCGAGGCCCTGCGGCAGCTCGGGGTGCGGGTCGCGGTCGACGACTTCGGCACGGGCTACTCGTCGCTCAGCTACCTGCGCCGCCTGCCGGTGGACACGCTGAAGATCGACAAGTCGTTCATCGACGGCATCACCCTCGGCCCGGACGACGCCGCCCTGGCCCGGGCCATCATCCGCATCGGTGAGACCATGCACCTCGGCGTCGTCGCCGAGGGCGTGGAGACCGCCGCCCAGGCCACCCGGCTACGCGCCATGGGATGCCTCGCCGCACAGGGGTTCCACTTCTTCCGACCGCTGCCCGCCGCCGAGCTGCCCGCCGCCGTCACCGCGCCGGCCGACGTGGGCGCCGCCGCCTCCTGAGACGTGAATCGCCCGGCCTGCCCGTCACCGCCGGGGGCTGCTACGGTCGGCGCATCCACGTCTGGGAGGCGTCATGAGCGAGGTGCTTGTCCTCGGCGCAGGCTTCGGCGGGCTGGCGGCCGCCCACGAGCTGCGCCGGCTGCTGCCCCCGGACGACGAGGTCGTCGTCGTGGCGAGCAGCGCGCAGTTCTTCGTGGGGTTCGCCAAGCTGTGGGATCTGGTCGGGGCCCGCGCGCTGACCGAGGGCACCGCCCCGCTGGAGCACCTGGACCGCCACGGCATCCGCTTCGTGCACGCTGCGGTGACCGGCATCGATCCGGTCGAGCGCCGCGTGGAGACCGATGCGGGACCGATGACCGGCGACGGGCTGGTCGTCGCCCTCGGTGCCGGCTTCGCCCCCGCGCACGTCGCGCTGCTGGCGCAGGGCGGGCACAACCTGTACGACGCGGACGCGCTGCCGGCGATGCGCGCGGCCCTGGACCAGCTGACCGCGGGCCGCCTGGTCGTCAGCATCCTCGGCGGGCCCTACCTGTGCCCGCCGGCGCCGTACGAGGCGGCGCTGGCGATCGACGAGTGGCTGCGCGCGCGCGGACGGCGTGACGCCGTGGACCTGGCCATCTCCACGCCACAGCCGCTGACGCTGCCCGTGGCCGGGCCGGACGCCAGCCGGTACGTCGCCGACCAGCTCACCGACCGTGACGTCACGGTGCTGACCGAGCACGCCGTGGAGGCGATCGAGCCGCGGACGGTGCGCTTCCGGGGCGGCACGTCGCTGGACGCGGCGGTGTGCTTCGGGGTCCCGGCCGCCGCCCCGCCGCCGGTGCTGGCCGCCAGCCCGCTCGCCGGCGCGTCCGGATGGGCCGAACCCGACCCCGCGACCTTCCGCAGCGCGTTCGCGCGGGTCTACACCGTCGGGGACTGCACGCTCGTGCCGACGGCGACCGCCCAGCTGCCGAAGGCCGGGGTCTTCGCCGAGGCCGCGGGCACGGTGGCGGCGCGCAACCTCGCGGCTGACCTGCACGGCGGCGAGCCCGCGACGTTCGACGGGCACGGCTACTGCTACCTCGAGCTGCCCGGCAAGCTCGTGGCGACCGTCACCGGGGACTTCTACGCACACCCGCGCCCGGCGGTCACGCTGTCCCCACCCGACGCGGCCGCGTACGCCGCCAAGCAGCAGTGGGAGGCCGACCGCCTGCGGACCTGGCTCGGCTAACGACGTGTTTGGCTGCTCACCGTCTGGACTCGGGTCGCTCGTTGATCGGGGGGTCGGGGTGGAGCCGCGGGCGACGGCGGGATCACCGAGCGGGCTCGGGTTCGTCGCCCGCGGCGATGCCGGATCGGCAGGTCGGGCCGATCAGGCAGGACTGGTGCGGTCGCGGTAGGTCACCATCGCGGCGACCCAGACGACCAGTCCGATCACCCCGACCGCTGAGGTGACCGAGCCGGTCGCCAGCGCGATCGGCTCTCCGAGGTCGACCGTGCCGTCTCCGGCGAGCGTGACCACGGCCAGGAGTCCGGCATGGGACATGCCGGTCAGGAACATCGTCAGCCCGATGCGGGCGAGGCGATTGGGCATCGGCAGCCGTCGCTGGATCGCACGGGCGATCACCAGCGCAAGTGGGGGTGCGCACAGGGCTGCCGCAGCCGTCTGGGTGCCGATCACGATCGCGGCGACGATCGCGGCGGCGAGCAGTCCGGACGCCGTCAGCATGACCGCGTCACGCCGCGGTGGGGTCGGTCGCGCTGCGACGTCGCCCTGAGCGGTGGCGTCGGCCGCGTCGAGCAGGGCGGGGATGAACACCGCCAGCCCGAGCAGCGGCAGCACGATCGTCCAGAAGAACGGGAAGGTCGGCAGCGTCCCGACCGCGATCAGCGTCGAGCCGAGGCGTCGGTTGCGGCGGCGCAGTCGGATGCCCACGAGCATGCCGATGCCCAGCGCGGCGATCACCACCCCGCCGACCGCGGCACCAACCGTGCGGTCCTCGTACGGCAACATCACGCCCAGCACCGTCAGCATCGCACCGAGCACGCCGGCGATCGCCAGCCACCAGTTCGCCTTCATCCATTGACGCATGGGTCGTCCTCTCGGGTTGGGCGACCGATCCCGAGAAGTCGCGATCTGTGCCTGCCGCCAGAGCAGGTCGGCGGGCAGGCCCGCCAGGGTCCGCGCCACCATGCTGGTGGCCACGGCCGCGGGGGAGGCGCCGACCTCGCCACCCCAACGACATTGTTCAAAGCAGTCCGACGCCAACTCCTCCAGGCGCCGATCACGGGCCCCGCCGTCGACGCCGCGGGTGTACAGCCGTGCCCAACCGAGCACCAGCGCCTCCGCGCGGTCCGGCGCGGTCATGTGCCGCCCTCCCAGCGGGGTTGGCCCGGGGAGTGGGCCGTACCGTGTTCCTGCCGCCACGCGGCCAGACGGCGTTCGCCCACGCCGGTGACCGTGTACAGCCGGCGTCGCGGCCGGCCCTCCTCGTGGGCGAGCCCGGCCTCCTCCCACCGCGACACCAGCAGCCCGTCGTCCTCCAGCCGACCCAGCGCCTTGTACAGCGTCCCGTGCGACGTCAGCTTCCGTCCGGCGCGACCGCCCGCGATGCGATGGGCGAGCTCGAAGCCGTGGAACTCGTCCTCGCCGTCGCGCCGGCCGGCCAGCCCGGCCTCGAGGATGTCCACCTCGATCGGCAGCAGTGCCCCGGGCTTGCGTCGTGGCATCGGATGCACCCCCAGCAGGAGGGAGAGGACTCGGTGAGACAAGAATAGGAAGATAGGGGTCCGGAGTCAAGACCTTCTTGTCCGGGCATCCTGTCCAGCACCGGCGCCACGCCCCGCGCGCAGCAGCAGCGACGCGGCCGTCACCGCGACGGCAGCCCCAAGCGCCGCCGACGCGCCCAGGTACAGGGCGGCAACCAGGCCGGCGAGCAGCAGCGCCCCGCCGACGGCCACGCGCCACGGGCGCGCCGTCACCGGCACGGTCGCCCGCCGGCGTCGCTCGAAGGCCACGACCGCGAGCAGCACCGGCCCGACCATCAGGGTCGCCAGCCCGATCCACAGCAGCCGCGCCGCCCAGAACGCGGGGTCGCCCGGGTCCCCCGCGTCGACCGGCAGACCGAGGCGCACCGCGATCGCGGCGGCCGGCACCTCGGCGAGCTTGTGCCACAGGTACAGGGGCATCCCCAGCGCAGTCAGCAGCGCGACGACCCTGCCCGACCCCCGGGCCGCCACCCGCCGGGCCAGGGGCTCCAGCGCCACCACCATCCCGACCTGCAGCCAGATGACCCCGAGCAGCGCGAGCGTCGGCGGCAGCACGTTGCTGGATCCCGCCAGGTCCCCGCCGACCATCGCGGTCGGATAGCCCGCGCGCACCGCGACCAGCAGCCACAGCAGGCCCAGCGCCACCAGGCCCGCACCGCCCGGGGACCGCAGGCCCTTCCTGCCCCAGATCACCCCCAGCTGCTGCGGGACCAGCCACACGAGCATCATGTTCAGCCACCCCGGCCCGCCGGCCACCGCGGTGACCTGGTCGCCCAGTCGGCTCAGCGTGGCCGGGGTCACCGGTCCGGCGGTCAGCGCCCGCACCACCTCGACGCCCCCGGCCGCCACCACGAGCCCCAGCACGACCCGCCAGCCCCACCGGCGGTCGGCCGCGACCGCCGCCGGCAGGCACGCCTGCAGCGCGAGCAGCATCACCAGGAACCACAGATGCACCGTCAGCGACTGGTCGAACACGTCGATGAAGCGTGCGGTCCCCGCCCAGATGGCGGCAGCGCCGACCAGCAGCGCCAACGCCCACAGGTAGGTGGCCGTGGGGCGGGCGAGGCGCAGGGCGCGCGCGCCCCACCAGGCCGAGAGCGTCACTCCCTCCCGGTTGACCCGGTCGGCGGAGTGCGCGGTCACCGCTGCGGACACGAACATGAACAGGGGCACGACCTGCAGCACCCAGGTGAGCAACCCGGCGGTCCGCCACACGTCGAGCAGGTGGTCGGCACCCTGCAGGCCCCCGTCGACCCGGGGCAGGGTGGCCAGCCAGTGACCCAGGACGACGACCAGCAGCGCCCCGGCGCGCAGCGCGTCGGCGTAGCGGTCGTGCGACCGGGCCGGCGGCGCGGCGGACTCGGGCCCCCCCGCTCCCGCCCTTCCCGCCGCACCCGCCGCCATCGTCGCTCCCGCATGGGCCACCCGGCACGCTCGGGACAATGGTACGCCCCGGCGCGCAGCCGGTCCGCCGCCCGGCGACTTCAGTTTCCCGTCCCTGGTGCCGACAGACCAAGGGGCGAGCAGCGGACGGAGGTGACGGTGAAGCGGACCTGGACGGCCGCGGCGGTCGCCGCCGGCGTGCTCCTGCTCGCCTACCTGCTCGCCACCGACCCCGTCTGGCGCCAGAGCGCGTGGCTGGCGCTGGTCGCCGGGGCGACCGGCTCGGTCTACGCCGGCATCCGCCTGCACCGGCCACCGACCCGGCGCCCCTACGTGCTGCTGCTCGGCGCCCTCGTCCTGCTGACCGCGGTCAACGTGATCGAGTTCCCGGCGTGGCACGCGAGCGACTCGGTGCTGACGGTCGCGACGGCGTTGGAGCTGCTCGCGTTCCCGACCATGGGGCTGGCCACCCTCGACCTGGTCCGCCTGCAGACACCCCACGGCGACCGCGAGGGGGTGATCGACGGCACGATCGTCATGGTCGCCCTCGCCACGCTGCTGTCGGGCACCGTGAGCGCCGCCGCGCTGGTCGAGCACACCTCGATCCTGTCCTACGCCCTGCTCGCGGTCGCCCCGATCGTCCTGGCCGGCGTCGCCACCGCGGCCATGCGGCTGCTGCTCGTCGGCAACCAGCGGCTCCCTGCCACGTGGCTGATCGCCGGCGCCCCCCTGCTCGCCCTCGGCGGCCACGTCCTGCGGACCCTCAGCCAGTCGGCCGGGACCTATGCCCGCGGGGGCTGGGAGGACCTGCCGATCGGGCTGTCCTACGGGCTGGTCGGCCTGGCGGTGCTGCACCCCACGATGGTCGCCCTGGCCGGTCCCGCGCCGACGCGCCCGCACCGACTCACCCACGGGCGGGTGGCGATCCTCGGCCTGGCACTGCTCGCGGCCCCGGCCACCATGGTCATGACCGGCAGGACCGTCCTGCCGTTCATCGCCGCGGTGGTGCTGTCGCTGCTGGTCCTCGTGCGCCTGTGGAGCCTGGTCATCGAACGTGAGACGGGCCGCGACGAGATGCGCCGGCAGGCGGCCCACGATCCCCTGACCGGCCTGCCCAACCGCACCTCGCTGCTGGAGCGGCTGGACGACGTCCTGGCGCGCCGGTCGTCGGCGGATCCCGCCGACGCCGTGCTGTTCCTCGACCTCGATGGCTTCAAGCGCGTCAACGACGCGTGGGGCCACGCGGCCGGCGACCAGCTGCTCGTCGCGGTCGCTGAC
>JBBDQS010000011.1:43855-59924 GCA_040905805.1 Egibacteraceae bacterium
CCCCCCCGGCCGGACGACCTCCTCGCGCGCCTCGCCGGCGACGAGTTCGTCCTGGTGTGCGAGCGCATCGGTCAGCGCGGCGCCGTCCGGCTCGCGGAGCGGCTGATCGCGGTGCTGAGCGAGCCCTTCGCCCTGGCGGGGGGACCGGCCCAGGTGGGGGCGAGCATCGGGCTGACGCTGCACACCGCCGGCGGCGCGGGGGCGGAGGCGCTGCTGGCCGAGGCCGACGCCGCGATGTACCAGGCGAAGCAGCGGGGCGGCTACGCCTACGAGATCTACGGCGTCACGCTCGGGGCGCGTCTGCAGCGGCGCCGGCAGCTGGAGGCGGACCTCGTCGACGCGCTGCAGACCGGCGGCCTGCGCCTGGAGTACCAGCCCGTCGTCGCGCTCGAGCCCCGGGGCACGGTCGGCTTCGAGGCGCTCCTGCGCTGGGACCACCCGGACCTCGGGGCCATCTCCCCCGTCGAGGCGGTGAGCGCCGCCGAGGCCACCGGCACCGTCGGTGCGCTGGGCGCGTGGGTGCTGCGCGAGGCCTGCGGGCAGCTGGCCCGCTGGAACGCCTCCGCGCCCGCGCACGACCCGCTCACCATGTTCGTCAACGTCTCGGCGCGTGAGCTCCTGGACCCGCGCATGCCCGCCCGCGTCGCGGGCATCCTCGCCGACACCGGGGTCGCGGCCGCGCAGGTGGTCCTGGAGGTGACCGAGCACGCCGCGCTCGACGTCACCGGGACCGGCCTGCAGACGCTGGGCGCCCTCCGGCTGCAGGGCCTGCGCATCGCGCTGGACGACTTCGGGACCGGGTACTCGTCGCTGACCCACCTGCAGCAGGTGCCGTTCGACTTCATCAAGATCGACACCTCGTTCACGACCGACCTCGACGTCGCCGTCGACAACCGCGCCATCGTGGCCGCCATCGTCAGCATGGCCGGCCACCTCGGAGCCCAGGTGGTGGGCGAGGGCATCGAGACCGCCGCGCAACTCGACGCCCTGCGCGAGCTGGGGTGCGCCCTCGGCCAGGGGTGGCTGCTCGGCCGGCCGCGCCCCGCCGGCGTGATCGGCGGCGCGCAGCTCAGCGGGCGACCGCGCCGTGAGCGCGACGCCGTGGCCGCCTCGCCGTCAGCGCACCCGCCGCTGCACCGGCACGGGTGACCGGGAGCCCGGCGCGACCACCAGGCCGTCGAGCAGCCGTCGGGTCACCGCGGCGATGTCGTCGACCGCCGCGGCGAACGCGTCCTCGTTGACCTTCGCCGGGCTGCGGTAGCCGCTGACCTTGCGGACGTACTGCACGGCGGCGTCGCGGACCTCGGCGTCGCTGGCCGGCGGGTCCGCGCCGCGCAGCTGCTGGATGCTGCGACACATGACGTGACCGGGACCCGGCTACCCGGCCGAGGTCTGCAGGAGGTACATGATCACGATCACCACGGCCGACACCGCGAGCAGGCCGAAGGTGAAGTTGCGCAGGCTGTTGTCGGGGCCGGACCGACCGTCCGGCGTGTCCTCGGTGCTCATGCTCGCGTCTCCTCGGTTCGGGGGGTGCCCTGCAGTATGCCTCGTGGGGACCGGCCCGACGATCTCAGCCGACCGGTTCGCCCTGCCATGCCTCGCGCCACGTGAGCTTGCCACCGGCCAGCAGCGACGCGGAGTACAGGCGCCCGGCCAGTGCGACGGTGGCCACCGTGCCGGCCAGCGTCACGGTGCAGGAGGCCACCACCTGCCACAGCGGGATCACGTCGAACGCGACCCGCGCGGGCACGGTGAACGGCGCGGTCGGGGGCAGGTAGGTCAGCACCTGCGCCCCCACGCCGCCGGGATCGGGCAGGACGGCGAAGACGACCGCGAAGTAGGTTCCGATGAGGATGAAGTTCAGCGGCCCCGCGCTGCCCTGGGCATCCTCGGCGTTGGCGGCCAGGGATCCGGCCACGGTGTACAGCGCGGCGAAGAACACGAACCCGAGCACGAGCATCACCAGCGCCACCACGACCGTCGCCGCAGTCGCGGGCGGCAGCTCGACGGTGTCGGCCACCGCGTTGGCGGCGAGGACCGCACCGACCAGGACGGCGATCTGACCGAGCGCCAGCGCCGTCATCGCCGTGATCTTCGCGGTGAGCAGCTGCCAGGGCCGGACGCTGCCCAGCAGCACCTCGATGACCCGGCTGGACTTCTCCTCGACCGCGCCGGTCAGCAGGGAGCCGGCGTTGACGGACAGGGCGAGGAACAGCAGCAAGGTCGAGGCGAAGCCGACCATGCCCGCACCGAAGGCGCCGTCCTCGTCCTGCGTGCCGTCCGGGTCGACGACGTCGAGCGGCGGGGGCGGGGTCATCGCCACGGCCAGCTGCTCGTCGCTCAGGCCGGCGGCTTCGAGGTCGGCGGCGGTGGCCGCCTGGTGCAGCGCCGTCTCCACGAGGGTGGCCAGCTGCGCGTCGGGGAAGCCGTCGGCCATGAGCTCGGTGGCGTCGAGCAGCACCGCGTCGACTTCGCCGGCGGTGATCGCGGCGGCCGCCGCCTCCCGGTCGGCGAGCTCGGCCAGCTCGACCTCGACGTCCTGCCCGGCCGCGCCCGCGGCCAGCACCTCGTCGAAGCCGGTGGGCACCGCGCCGACCACGCCGACCTCGTAGCGCGCGGGCTCGTCGGCGCTGAGACCGGCGTAGAGCACCAGCCCGGCCATGGCCACCGTCACGGCGAGCGTGCCGTACACGTAGACCTTGCTACGCAGGCGGTCCGTGGCCTCCCGCCGGATGATCAGCCAGACGATCTGCGGGCCGCTCATGTCGAAGCCTCCACGACCGCGCCGGCCGCGCCCTCCAGGTCGGCGATGCTCGCGCCCACCACGTCGCGGAACACCTCCGACAGCGCCGGGGGCTCCAGGGAGAAGCGCTCCACCCGCCCCTGCGGGGCCAGGCGGTCCAGCAGCGTGCGGGCGTCGGTGTCGGCGGGCACGCGCAGGCGCGTCACCCCGTTGCGCCGGTCGACCAGCTCGGTGCCCGCCGGCGGGTCGACCGCCGCACCGCCGGCCAGGCGGATTGTCACCCGCCGGTAGCTGCCGGCCGCGCGAACCTCCTCGAGCGTGCCGGCCGTGCGGTCCCGGCCGGCCGCGATGATCACCACGTCGTCGCACAGCTCCTCGACGAGGTCCAGCTGGTGGCTGGAGAAGACCACGGTGGCCCCGCCGCGCGCCCCGGTGCGCAGCACCTCGCTCATCGCCTCGACGCCGAGGGGATCCAGGCCGCTGAACGGCTCGTCGAGGACCAGCAGCGCCGGTTCGTGCACGAGAGCGGCGGCCAGCTGCACCCGTTGCTGGTTGCCGTGCGACAGCTGGGAGACGGCGTCGCCCGCCCGGTCAGCCAGTCCCAGGTCGTCGAGCCACCGCTGGGCGGCCCGCGCGGCCTCGTCGCGTGCCACGCCCCGCAGCCTGGCCAGGTAGGTCAGCTGCGCGCCCGCCGCCATGCGCGGGTACAGACCCCGCTGCTCGGGCATGTACCCGAAGCTCATGCGCTCCCGGCTGCCGACGGGCTGGCCATGCCAGGCCACCGACCCCTCGGCGAGCCGCACCAGGCCGAACACCGCCCGCATGGCCGTGGTCTTGCCGGCGCCGTTGGGCCCCAGGAACCCGAGCAGGCGCCCGGGCCGCGCCGTCAGCGACAGCCCGTCGAGCGCCACCACCTCGCCGTAGCGCTTCGCGAGACCCTTCAGCTCCAGCACCGGGCACCTCCCAGGCGTGCCCAGGCAGAGTCCCGCCCGGGCCCCGCCCAGGCTGCGGCCAGGCCGCCGGTCCGGCGTCCCCCCATGGGGGGATCTTGGCCCTCATCCCCTGGGACGACCCCCGGGAAGCCGACCGTGGCCGGCCGCGGATACGGACCGGCCACCCCGAGCAGCGCCGAGCCGGCGCAGTCGATGCCGTCGGAGAAGTGACCGGGCGTGCCGGGGAAGGAAGCGCTGGTGTTGCCGCGCTGGTCGCCCCGGTGCGCGATCGCGAGGTTGCGGAAGCCCGACGTGCGCCGCCGGGTCGGCCACCTGCGCCCCCGCCGACGCCGTCAACGCAACGGCCGCCACGTCGCCGGCCGCCGCCATGGCCCAGAGGGGCCGGCGCCGCCCCGCCCGGGTCGACCCGCCGTCATGGAGGAGCGCGACGTCCAGGTGCGCGGGTACAGCGTTCAGCAGGGCCACCTGGATGCGCTCCGCCAGGTCGGGCAGCTCGTTGATGGCGATGATCCCCCGGTTGTGCCGAGGTCCGGACCGAAGCCCAGCTGGCCCGCGCGCTGGCCGGGCGCACCGTCATCACCATCGCCCACCGGCTCGACGCCGCCGCCCGAGCCGACCGGGTCGTGGTCATGGACGCCGGCGCCGTCGTGGCCGCCGGCCCCCACGGCGCCCTCGTCACCCGCAGCGAGACCTACGCGCGCCTGTGGGAGCACTGGCTGGCCAGCCGCGCCTACCACCCCGATCTGCCACCGGGACCCCACGAGCGCGGAGCACACCCGTGACGAACGCCCAGAGGCTCGGCGCCGGCACACTGCGTGTCGACGTCAAGACGGGTCGGGCCGGCGCGATGGTCCCAGATCCACGGTTCGGCCCAGTTGCTCGGGCCTGCGTGGCCCCGCCTCAGCAGGGTGTGAACGTCCGGATCCCGTGGTGGCGGGCCGCATCACCGAGGCGTTCGTCATAGGTGACGACGCCGGCGAGGTCGACGTCCAGGGTGCGGGCGCAGGCCAGGTGGATGGCGTCGAGCGTGCGCAGCGCCGCCGGGTCGAGGCGTCCGGCAGCATCAAGCATCGACCCGTCGAGCACGATCGTGTCGAGCTCGGCCAGGAGGCGGTCGGCTCGGGCGCTGGTCTGCGGTCCGGCGCGCCGGACGGCGCGCCGGAGCTCGGCGCGGTGCAGGTCGCCGATGACCCAGCGGCGCTCGGCCAGGAACGACACCAGCGCGCCAGATTCGGCTTCGGTGCGCACCAGCTTCACGAGGGCGGAGGTGTCGACGTAGAGCACCCCCACCGGTCAGCGCTCCTCGGCACGCAGCGCGGCGAGCGCCTCGGACAGGGACGCCTCGTCGAGCGCTTCGGGTACGTCGGTCTCGAGCGCCTTCAGCACCTCGCGCAGCGGCCGTCCCCGCCCGGTGACGATGCGCCCGTCGGCCACCAGCGCCGCCCAGCCCCGGCGTTCGGGGAGCGGGCCGAGCTGGGCGATCGGGTCGCCGCGGTCGGTGACCACGAACGTCTCGCCCGCTCGCACTCTCGCCAGCCACCGGCTGGCGTCGCGTCGCAGCTCGCGCACACCGATCCGCTCCATGTGTGACATGGTAGCACATAGAGCGGGTCGCCGCCCTCGTCAGGATGCGGCCGCCCCACAGCCGCCGTGGGCGAGGACGGCCTCGGGGTCAGCCCGCGGGTTCGACCGTGACCGGCAGGCGGCCGGAGCACAGCAGGGAGCAGGCATCGAGGGTTCCGAGCGCCACGTCTGTGCCGGCGGTGCCCCCGATGCGCAGGACCACCGCAGGGTTGGCGTCGGCGCGCACCACCAGCTGCGGCGGGCCGGCACCGAGCACGTCGAGGGTGCGCACCCGCAGACCGACGTGCACGTCGGTCTGCCCGGGGCAGGTCCGGCCGTGGGCGTGCAGGGCCAGGACGGCCGGCAGCGCCTGGTGGGCTGCCGGGTCCAGCGGGAGGGTGACGCTGGCCACGCCATGGTCGGTGAGCAGGTCCACATGTACGCAGCCGGGGGCGACCTGGACCCCGGCCAGTGCCGCCGCGCCCCCTGCCCTGCGGGTCATCTGCCGACCGCCGCAGCGGGCGTGGCCGCGGTGGTCGGGTCCTCGTCGACGGCCCTGGCCGGGAGCGGCACGAGCTGTTCGAGTGCGCAGGGGATGCTGGGCACGCACGTCACGAGCAGCCGGCGGTTGACCCCGGTGCGGGCCGAGTCGGTGGTTCGGCGCATGGATTGCGCTCCTAGTAGAAGTTCGGTTAGGCTCACCTAACAGTATGACCTCTTGTCAACTCCCGGTTGGACGGCTGGCAGCGCGTCGGGCCGTTTGGCGGGGAGCCGGTTTGCGCCAACAGCGCTGCACGTTGACCCGCGTCGACTGGAGAGGAGTCAGCACCATGGCGATCCTGGGGGGGTGGTCGCGACCGCGGTCGGCCTGTCATTGCTGGCGGGGTGTGCGGGCTCGTCGGGCTCTGCCGGTTCGCCACCGCACGAGGCGGCGGGGGCGACGCGCACGGTGGCGGCGAGCCTGTCGTGCGCGACCTGTCGATGGAGCTGCCCGAGAGGCAGGCGCGTGTGATCTGCGAACCCAACGCCTGCGGCACGTCCACGCTGCTGCGTGCGCTCGGGCTGGCGCCGCCGTCCCCGACGGCGCCCGACGCGCTGACGGTCGAACCCTTGTCGGCCGAGGCCGCCGCCGCAGCACCCGGCGCCCCGGCAACGGAACTCGGGACATGTCCGTGGCTCGGACTGCCCCGCGGCAACGACCGTGAGCCCGGCGCAGCAACCCGGTGGGTCACCCCGAGCGGCCACCGTGGCCAGACGGGTGGACACCAGTCCGCTAGCGGCCACGGCCGGCCGCCTCAACGCCCTCGACGGGGACCTCACCTACCGGGTCGGCCCGCCCCTCGAGCCGGGTTGGTGTCGCCTCACCGATCTGGTCGACGCCACGGCGGTCGCCGCCTGGCACCGCGAGCTGACCGCCTCCCACGGTGACCGGCGGGCCGCCGCGGCCTTCCTGGGCGGCTGGGTCGCCGACGCCGCCGTGGACGTGTGGGCGCTGCCGGTGTGGGCCGATCGTCGGCTGCCCCTGGTCGCACCCCACGCGATCCTGGTCCGCCGCCACGCCAAGGGCTGGATCGACGCCGTCGGCGTGGACGGCGCTCCGGCGGTCGCCGTGCTCGCCGACGACCCCGCCGCCGGGCAGACCGGCACCGTCGTGGCCTCGACCTACCACGTGCTGGTCGAGGGACTCTCGGAGCGGCTGGCGACTTTGGAACCGCTGCTGCGCGTGCTCGCCAGCGTCCTGCCGGTTGGGCTGCCGGCACTGTGGGGCGGCCTGGCCGACAGCCTCGCCAACCGGGCCCTGTGGCTGGCCCGCCGCCTGCTCCGCGACCGCCAGGCGGCCTGGCAGGACGCCGCCAGGCTCATCGACCGTCTCGCCGCCGACCGGCCGCCGCCCCGGCCACGGCCCTTCCCCGTGCACTGCGCGCAGGCCGGCGAGCTGTTCGCCGTTCGCGGCACCTGCTGCCTGCACTACCGCACCGTCGCCGACCCTGACCGCGACGGCGACGGCTACTGCACCACCTGCCCGCTGCGCACCGACGCCAGCCGGCGCCAGCGGCTCCGTGCCTACCTGCAGGAGGAGACCCCCCGTGATCGGGGGTCTTGCACCGCACCCGTTGCACACTGAGGGAGCGTTTGTCTCTCCCATCAAGCAGCCACCTCTTGCGGGGTGGCGGTCCCACTGTGACCGGGCGGATGCCCGTGGTGGGTTGACCGGTCACGGCCACCTGCGTCGGGAGCTTGCGCTCCATCGGTCTCACACGCGGCTCGCCGTTCACAGTTGACCTCTGCCGGGCCACTCCCGGGCGAGGGCACGGCAAGCCGTGCAAGGTTGACCGCAGCGTTCAGGGGCCAGCGTTGCAGATCACCCTTGCCGGCGACGTGGGCATCGAGAGCCCCGCGGGGCGGGTGGGCCAGAGCGACCTGCGAGGGCGGCGCGCGCGTGTGGCCCTGGCGCTGCTGACGATCGAGCGCCGGCGCCCGGTCCCCCGTGACGAGCTGGCGGACGTGTTGTGGTCCGGCGAGCTGCCGCCCACGTGGCAGCCGGCCCTGCGGGGGACGGTCAGCACCGTGCGCGCCTGCCTGGACGTGGTGGCGTCGCCGCGCGGCCGTTGCTGGCCGGCGAGGAGGGCAGCTGGGTCGAGGGGGTGCGCCGGACGCTGCGGGGCGTCCATCTGCGCGCCCTCGTGGTGCGCAGCGTGGCCGGCGCCGGGCTCGGGGACGCCGCCCAGGCCGTGGCGGCCGCCGAGGAGGCGGTCGTACCGGAGCCGCTGCGGGAGGCGGCGCACCGCTGCCTGATGGCCGCCCACATGGCCGGCGGGGACCGGGCGGGGGCGCTCACCGCGTTCGTCGACTGCCGTCGGCTGCTGGTCGACGAGCTCGGGGTGGGGGCCCGGGGCGGTCTCCCTCCGGGGTGCTGCGCGACGCGCCGCTGCGCCTGCCGGAGACCCCCGGGGCCATCGCTCAGCCGGCGTCGCGGTCCTGCAGCTCCTCGGGTTCGATCATCCCGCCGACGGCGGCCAGGGCCCCGGCGATCGTGACCGCGCGGTCGTAGACCGCGGCGAAGTAGTGCTCGGCGACCACCTCGTGCCCGGGCAGGGGCGGGGGCCCGAGCGACCGCACGGTGGCGGCCGGGTCGGGGGAGATGCGCACGTCGTTGCGGGCGGGCGGCAGCGTCGTCGGGCTGCCCCAGAAGCCGGCGGGCGAGGGGCTCGCGTTGCCCTTGCGCCCGCCGCGCCCGCGGTTGCCCCGCGGCGCCTGGCCGCCCGACTTGCTGCGTCGCTTGCGTGACCGGCTCATGCCGCCACCTCCTCGGCGTCGTCCGCCAACGTCTCCTCGGTGAGCACCTCGTCGGGGTCCAGGCCGAGCGCCGTACGCAGCTGCTCGCTGTCGAGGTCGCCGAGCGAGCTGGACTCGGGAAGGACCAGGTCGGCGATGCGCCGCTTGCCGGCGACGACCTCCTCGACGCGCTCGTCGACGGTGCCGGGGCACACCAGCCGATGGCACACGACCGTCTTGGTCTGGCCGATGCGCCACGCCCGGTCGCGGGCCTGGTCCTCCACCGCGGGGTTCCACCACCGGTCGTACAGGACGACGTGGCTGGCCGCGGTAAGGTTCAGCCCGGTGCCACCGGCCTTGAGCGACAACACGAGCGCCCCCGGGCCCTGACCCTCCTGGAACTGCTCGACCATCCGGTCCCGGGCGGTGCGGGACAGACCGCCGTGGTAGCAGTCGATCGCGTAGCCGGTGCGCCCGCTGAGGTGCGCGGCGAGCTGCTCGCCCCACGACGCGAAGTGGGTGAAGACGAGCACCCGCTCCCCCGCCTCGAAGGCGCTGTCGACGATGCCCTCGAGGCGCGCGAGCTTGCCCGACCGGCCCGCCAGCTCGCTCTCGCGGTCGGTGTAGGCGGCCGGGTGGTTGCAGATCTGCTTCAGCGCGGTGATCGCGGCGAGCACCGCGCCCTTGCGCTGCGGGGTGTCCTCGTCGGCGCCCTCGGCGACGAGGTCGTCGAGCACCGCCTGGTACAGCCCGATCTGCTCGGGGGTCATCGGGCAGTGGTCGAGGACGTCGATGCGGTCGGGCAGCTCCGCGGCGATGATCGGCTCCACCTTGGTCCGGCGGAACACCAGCACCCCGTTGAGGGTGCGCAGCGCCTGCTCGGCGCTGCTGCGACCCTCGGCGGTGCGCGACAGCTGCGCGACGAACGTGGCCCGGTCCCCGACCAGGCCCGGGTTGGTGAAGTCCAGCAGGGCCCACAGGTCGCCGAGGCCGTTCTCGATGGGCGTGCCGGTGAGCGCCACACGGGTGCGGGCGTCCAGCCGCCGCAGCTGCTGCGCGGTGTCGCTGGCCGGGTTCTTGATGACCTGCGCCTCGTCGAGCACGAGGGTGCTCCAGTCGATCGCCGCCAGCCCGTCGATGTCGCGGACCGCGGTCCCGTAGGTGGTGAGCAGCACGTCGGCGCCGGCGACCTCGTCGGCCAGGTCGGCCTGCCCCGTGCGCCGCGCCCCGTGGTGCACCACCACGCGCAGGTCGGGCACGAACCGGCGGGCCTCGGCCGCCCAGTTGCCGACGACCGCGGGCGGCGCCACGACCAGGGCGGGCTTGTCCCCCGCCGCAGCCCGCAGGTGCGCCAGCATGACCGGGGTCTTGCCGAGCCCCATGTCCAGGGCCAGGCAGCCGCCGAGCCCGGCGTCGGCCAGGAACCCCAGCCACGCCAGCGCCTCGGCCTGGTAGGCGCGCAGCTCGCCCGCGAAGCCCTCGGGCCTGGGCTCCGGCTCCTCGGTGATCTTGCCGGCGCTGGTGATGAGGTCGGCGGCCCACCCCCTGCCGGCCACGCTGATCCCGCCGGACAGCGACGGCCCATCCAGCCCGAGGGCGTGGCGCAGCATCTCCGCGCCGGAGAGCTGGGTGCGGTCCGCGCGCTGCGCGAGCGCCTCGGCGGCGGCTTCAAGGTCGGCGTGGTCGAGCTCCACCCACCGGCCGTGGGCCTTGATGAGGGGACGGGCCTCGGACGCGAGGCGGGTGATGTCGCCGGCGGTGAGCTCGACCTCGTCGAAGACCGCGGACCAGCGCACCGTCGTCAGCTGCTGCGCGCCCACGACCGACTCCTGCGTCTCCAGGGAGGTGAGGCGCAGCCCCGGTGACGGCTTGCGGCGCGACAGCGGCGGCACCCGCACCTCGAACCCCGCGGCCTGCAGCACGGTGCCGGCGTTGGTCATCAGCTCCCAGGCCTCCTCCTGGCTGAGGATGACCTCGCCCCGGCGGGTGGCCTTCCCGCGGCACAGCGGCGGGTAGAGGGTCTCCAGGCGGTCG
Organism: Egibacteraceae bacterium; assembly: GCA_040905805.1. NCBI lineage: Bacteria > Bacillati > Actinomycetota > Nitriliruptoria > Egibacterales > Egibacteraceae > Egibacteraceae bacterium. The sequence goes on from JBBDQS010000011.1 coordinate 54,428, forward strand.
AGCTCGCGCTTGATGAGCTCGCGCCGACCGGTGGACACGTTGGACATGGCGGCCTCGACCCGGGACTGCTTGCCGCCGCTCTCACCGGTCAGGGTGCGCAGGTACCAGGCGTCGCCCTCGTCGGGCGGGTCGAGCTGGACGACGAGGCGGATGCCGGCGGGCCCGGCGACCGCCTTGCCCCAGCGGCGCAGGCCCCGGCGCAGCTCGGCGCCGTGCTGCTCGGGCGCCTCGAAGGCGCTGCCGTCGAGCAGCGCGAGGACGGCCTCGGCGACCTCCTGCTCGGAGCGGGGGTCCGGCGGGGCGGCCGGCACCTCGATGCGCCCGGCCGCGTCCCGGCAGATCGCGTCGACGAAGTCGCCGACCACGGCCTCGGTGAACGTCTTGGCGTCCTGCCCGCTGTTGCGTGGCGCGGCCACGGCCCCAGGGCGGGAGCGGCTCAGGGCGCCCAGCTCGTCGGGGTCGATCAACGCCGGCACCCAGCGCACGGCGAAGGGGGAGCGACCGCCCCGGCCGTTGCCGCTGGTGGCGGTGGCGCCGTCGCGGGTCGCCTTCTCCAGCTGGGGGACCATGCGCCCCTGCGCGACCAGGCGCACCGCCAAGCGGGCCGCCGACCCGAGCCACGCGGCGCTGACGCCCAGGGCGTCGTCGTCGCTGCTGCCGTCGAGGGCCACCAGCCAGCCGAGGATCGCCGTGATCGGCACCGCCACCGACTCGGCGCTCACGCCGTCGGGCAGCCGTACCGGACCGTGCGGCGCCCACGCGTCGGCGCCGGCGTCGGCGGCCCGCAGCCGGTCGAGCACGGCAGCGGCGGGCTCGACCTCGGCGCGCTCGCCGCCGGCCCACGCCACCACGTGCCCGGGGGTCCACGACAGCTGCAGCCGGGTGACCCGGGGCTCAGCGGGCGGCGCCGGCGGGGATGGCGCGTCGGGCTCGTCGGGCACGGGCCGCGCAGAGCGCTCGTCCTCCTCGGCGGGCGGCGCGGGGGCGTCACCGGTCAGGGCCGTGAGGGCGCTGGCGATGCGTTCGCGCTCGTCGGAGAAGTCGGCGATGACGAGGTCGCGTTCGGGGCCGGTGACGTTCGCGCGCACCCGCTTCAGTGCGGCGTCGGCGTCGCGGAGCAGCCACTCGAGCGCGTCGACCCACTCGTCCTCGTGCGCGTCGAGGATCTCCGCGTCGGACTCCGACGCGCGCCCGTCGACGTGCGCCTGGGCGAGCCGGCGGAAGTCCTGGGCCGACAGCGGCCTTGCCTGCGTGCTGGTGCTGATCGTCTTTCCCTTCTCCACGCGACCATTTGGGTCGGGGACACGGGTCACCGGTGCGCCGGCCACGCGCTTCAGGGCGCGCCGTGACCGTCCGGCCCCGTCCATCCCGTTTGTCGGATGGCTCCCGCGGGCCTACCCATCGCTCACCGACCGGACCCCGTCGAACGAGGTCGACAGTCGGTGTGAGACGTCTCCTACTCTACCCTCTCGTGGGCGATCATCCGCAAGCCGTGCCCCCGTCCGTCCGCAGGTTACCCCGGCGCCCGCGCGAGTACGCGCGCGACCGTCGTGCGGCCCGGGCCGGATCCCGACCGCGCGCCGGCCTCCTGAGTAGCATGATGCCGTCGGCCGGCGCTCGGTTCCACACCCGGCCACCAAGACCCTGCTCCGAGCCCGGCTCCCAAGCCGATCCCAAGCCCGCCCCAAGCCGGTCCCATGCCGGTCCCATGCCGGTCCCATGCCGGTCCCGACAGTCGAATCGCTGAGGCCACCTGACACCATGCCCGCCCCTCCCGCAGACCCCATGGACGTCGGCGGTGCCGGCGCCCGCGGTGCCGCGCCCGGCGCCCCGCTGCGGATCGCGGTGCTGACCGGCGGGGCGAACACCGAGCGCAACGTGTCGCTGTCCTCGGGGGTGGCGGTGACGGCGGCGTTGCGCGGCCTGGGCCATGCCGTCGCCCAGGTCGACTCGGCCTCCCCGCCGGTGGTGCCCGGCCAGCCGCCCGACGCGGCGTACCTCACCGCCGAGGTCGACGTCGCGGACCTCTCCGACAAGCCCGTGGCGCCGATCGCCGTGGCGCCCCCCGACCTGGAGGCGCTGGCGCAGGTCCGCGCCCGCCAGCAGGACGGGGTGCTCGCGCCAGGCCTGCTGGCGATCCTGCAGCAGGCCGACGTGGTGTTCATCACCGTCTTCGGCGACGAGGGCGAGTCCGGCGCCACCCAGCGCCTCCTGGACGCCCACGCCATCGCCTACACCGGGCCGCCCGCGTCGGTCTGCGCGCTGACCTTCGACAAGGACATGACCAAGCGGGCACTGGCGGGCCACGGCATCACCACGCCGGCCTGGCACCGGGTCCGGCGCGACCGCGCGGGCGCGGACCTGGCCGCGCTGGCGATCCCGGGGCCGTGGATCGTGAAGCCGGTCTGCGGCGGGTCGACGATCGGGCTCACCCTGGTGGAGGACCCGGCGGACCTGCCCGAGGCCGTGGAGACGGCCACAGCGGCGGGCGAGGACGCCCTGGTCGAGTCGTACGTCCCGGGCCGTGACTTCACCGTCGGCGTCCTCGGCGACCAGGTCTTCAGCGTCGTCGAGACCATCACCGAGCGCGACCTGTACGACTACGAAGCCAAGTACACCCCGGGGGAGTCCCGCAAACGGGTCCCCGCCGACCTCACCCCGGAGCAGACCACAGAGGTCCGGCGCCTGACCGCCGAGGTGCACCGACTCCTCGACATCGGCGACACGTCGTCGCGGTCGGACTTCCGCCTGGGCCCCGACGGCGCCTTCACATTCTTCGAGGTCAACCCGCTGCCCGGCCTCACGCCGACCAGCAGCTATCCGATCTCGGCCCATGCCGACGGCATCGACTTCCCCCAGCTGTGCGAGGAGCTGGTCGTGCGCGCGCTCGCCCGGCACCGCGCCCCGACCCGTGAGACCGCCTGATGGTGCACCGGTGACCGCCCTGCGGCGTCCGGTGGATCCCACCGACCTGCCGTTGACGGTGGCGGAGGTCGAGCATTTCACGATCCCGATGGCCGACGGTATCCAGCTGGCGGCCCGGCGCTGGCAGCCGGTCGACGTCGAGGACGCGCCGGTGCCGGCGGTGCTCGAGTACATCCCCTACCGCAAGCGCGACAGGACCCGCCACCGCGACCAGGTCAGCCACGCCTACGTCGCGGCGCACGGGTACGTGGCCGTGCGGGTGGACATCCGCGGCTCGGGCGACTCCGAGGGCGTGCTCACCGACGAGTACCTGGCCGGGGAGCTCGACGACGGCCTCGCGGTGCTCAGCTGGATCGCCGAGCAGCCCTGGTGCGACGGGCGCATCGGCATCATCGGCAAGTCCTGGGGCGGGTTCAACGGCCTGCAGCTGGCCGCGCTACGGCCCCCCGAGCTCGGGGCGGTCATCACGGTCTGCTCGACCGACGACCGCTACGCCGACGACGTGCACTACATGGGCGGCTGCCTGCTCGGCGACAACCTGTCGTGGAGCTCGGCGATGTTCGCCAACACCTCGTGCCCGCCGGACCCGGCGCTGGTGGGCGAGCGGTGGCGGGAGATGTGGATGGAGCGCCTGGAGGGCTCCGGCCTGTGGCTGGAGACGTGGCTGTCCCACCAGCACCGCGACGAGTACTGGCAGCACGGCTCGGTCTGCGAGGACTACTCGGCGATCCAGGTGCCGGTCATGGCGGTGTCGGGCTGGGCCGACGGCTACTCCAACTCGGTCTTCCGGCTGATCGAGCACCTCGACGTCCCGCGCCGGGGGCTGGTGGGGCCGTGGAGCCACAAGTACCCGCACCTGGGGGTTCCCGGGCCCGCGATCGGCTTCCTGCAGGAGTGCGTGCGCTGGTGGGACCGGTGGCTGAAGGGCATCGACAACGGGGTCGAGGACGAACCGGCCCTCACCGCCTGGATGCAGGACAGCATCGCCCCCGCCCTCGACATCCGGAACCGTCCCGGTCGGTGGATCACGGAGCAGACCTGGCCGTCCCCGCGTGTCACCGAGCGCGTGCTGACGTTCGCCAACCCCGGGGCACGTGGCTTGCTCTTCGGTGAGCACCCGGCCGGGGACGCGATCCCCCACAGCATCTCCTCGCCGCTGTCCGTGGGCCTTTACGCGGGCAAGTGGTGCTCGTTCACCGCGACCCCCGACCTGCCGACCGACCAGCGCGACGAGGACGGGGGGTCGCTGAACTACGACACCGCCGCGCTCACCGAGAGCCTGGAGATCCTCGGTGCCCCCATCGTCGAGCTGGAGCTCTCCTCGGACCGGCCGGTCGCCATGGTGGCGGTGCGCCTGTCCGACCGGCTCGCCGACGGCCGCACGACCCGGGTGACGTACGGGCTGCTCAACTTGTGCCAGCGGGACTCGCGCGAGCACCCAGCCCCCCTCGAGCCGGGCACGCCGTATCGGGTGCAGGTGCAGCTGAACGAGGTGGCGCACCGCTTCCCGGTCGGCAACCGACTCCGGCTGGAGATCTCCACCTCGTACTGGCCCGTCGCCTGGCCGCCACCCCACCCGGTCAGCCTGACGCTCAACCCGGCGAACAGCCGAGTGCTCCTGCCCGTGCGCCCATCCGTCGACGAGGACCCCCCCGAGGAGCCGTTCGGCCCACCCGAGGCCGCACCGCCGCCGCCGGAGACGGTGTTGGCGCCCCGCGGCTACGAGTGGACGGTCCGGCGCGACATGATCACCCAGGAGTCGACCCTGGAGACCGTGAAGGACGAGGGGGTGGTGCGCCTGGAGGACATCGACCTCGAGCTGCACAGCTCCACGACCGAGCGCTACACCTACCGCGAAGGTGACCACTCGTCGGTGCGGGGCATGGTCGACAGCGTCCGTCGGTTCGTGCGCGGTGACTGGGACGTGCGCACCCGGACGTGGACCATCCTCACCTGCACGCCCGAGGAGTTCGTGATCACCGCGCATCTGGAGGCCTACGAGGGGCAGAACCGGGCGTTCGTGAAGACCTGGGACATCCGCATCCCCCGCGACCTGCTCTGAGGCGACAACTCCGAGGCACCCGACGAGGTGCGCGAGCGGCTGCTCGACGGTCGCCGTCACGTCCACGAGTCCGAGCTGAAGGCCTCGAGTCCGTCCACGATGGCCGTCGCGCGCAGGTCGCCGCGCCCTCCGTCAGGGGAAGTGCGCTCCACGTCGGTCCCCTATCCGGTGTCTTGGAGTTCGAGGTCGAACCCGAGAGTGGCTTCCCCCGCGTCGGCGGGGTGGGGTGGGTGCCCGTCCGGGTCGGCCCCGAGTGTGGGGTCGGCCGGGCCGGCGGGGCTGGGTGGGGCTGGTGGTGGTCGTGGGGGGTGGGTGGTGCGGATGGTGGGGGTGGTGTCGGGCCGTTTGATGGTGTAGCGGTTGTCGGTGCGCACGACGGTCCAGTGGTTGTGGTGGATGTCGTGGTGGCAGGCCCAGCAGACGAGGACGAGGTTGGCCACGATGGTGGCGCCGTGGCGGCGGCGGTAGACGATGTGGTGGAGTTGGCAGTGGGAGGCGGGGGCGCCGCAG